>JALOPS010000305.1 GCA_025453745.1 Gemmatimonadaceae bacterium | reverse complement strand
CGTCCTCCACTCGCGCGTCGTCAGTGACAGCGAGCGTATCGACACCACGGTGACGTCGCTGATCGCCGGCGTGGCACCGGCGGTCCTTTCGGGCGCGATGCTGCTGGTCGTGCTCTCGTGGCTCGACTGGCGGTTGCTGCTCCTCGCGGCGGTATTGACGCCGCTCTTGTGGCTGGGCGGGCGCGCGACGTCGCGCCGGGTGCGTGATGAATTGGCGGGCTTTCGTGCCGCCTTCGAGCGGTACAGCACGGGCGCGAGCTTCGTGCTGCGGCAGGCGGATCTCATTCGTTATGCCGTCGCCGAGGACGCAGAGCTCGAGCGGCAGGCCGACGCACATGCGTCGCTGCGCGACCGGGGCACGCGCATGGCGATGAGCTTCGCCGTGCACGGACAGGTGCAGCGGCTCCTCGTCGCCGTCGCCGCACTGACCGTCTTCGTGGTGGGCGGTATTCGTGTGGCCGAAGGCGAGCTCTCCATCGGGGCGTTTCTGGCCTTCTGGCTCGCGGCAGGGATGATGCACGCCGCCATCGAGAGCATCTCCTCCGGCGTGCCCGACCTCCTTGCTGCGTCGAATTCGCTTGCCGCCCTCCGCGAGCTCGCGACGGGGGCGCCTCCGGGTGCACGCACGGGAACGACCGTCCACACGCTTGCAGGAGTGTTGGGCGTGCGGGACGTGCACTTCAGCTACGGCGAGCGGCCGATTCTTCGCGGCGTGACGCTCGAGGTTGCACGGGGCTCGGTCGTCGCCGTCAGTGGAGCCAACGGCGCCGGCAAGAGCACGCTGCTCCACCTGCTCACCGGGCTCTATCGTCCTGACCGCGGCGTGGTGCATGCCGACGGACACGACTATGCGACGCTCGATGTTCGGCACGTCCGGCGGCAGATCGGCGTTGTCCCGCAGCACCCTCAGCTCTTCACCGGTACGCTCCGCGAAAACGTGGCGTTTGGCGTACCGCACGCGACCGATGCCGACGTGCGGGCCGCGCTCGTCCGCGTTGGTGGCGACGCGTTGCTGGCACGACTGCCGGAGGGGCTCGCGACCCGCGTCGGCGAGCGCGGTGCCCGTCTCTCTGGCGGTGAAGCGCAGCGCGTGGCCATGGCCCGCGCGCTGCTCGGTCACCCGCGCGTGCTCATCCTCGACGAACCCTCGACGCATCTCGATGCCGGCAGCATCGAGTCCCTGGTTGCGACGGTGCGCGCGCTCTCGCCGCAGCCGACGGTAGTGCTGGTCAGCCACGACGCTGCCGTCACCGCGCTGGCGGACACCGTATACACGCTCGTGGACGGTCAGCTCGAGGGAGAGCCCCATCGCACGCCGCGCCACGCGGCCTGACCCGACCATGGCATGACGACCACCGCCCCACGCGAGATGCCGGTCCACCGCTCGGACATTCCGCTCAAGTCCGAGCAGGAACAGCTCGCCTTCTTCGACGCCATGGCGTCGCGGGCCGCCGACGCGACCGCCGTGCTCGGCATGCAGCGAGCCACGATCGAGGTCGCTTCGGTGCGCATCGCCCTCGAATTTGCCGGTCCTGCGCTGGCGGACTTGCTGCTGCCTGCGCTGCGCCATCGGATCGTGCCCCATGGCGGTGCCGTCGATGCCACGATCGCACTCTGGGACTCGGCATCCTCCGGTGTGCCGAGCGTGCGCGCTCCAGTGCCGCGCGAGGCTTTCACGGATCGCGGCGATCTGTATGGCATGCGCAGCGACCGCATCCGCAGTGCGTTCCATTGGCACGAGTTCTCGGTCAACCTGTTCGATCGCGAGCGGCGTCACGGGGTGTTCTGGGTCGAACGCACCGATGCACTGCCGTACTGGTCCCTCGCGTCGCCGCTGCGCACCCTGTTGCATTGGGTGCTCGACGATCACGGCGCACAACTGCTGCACGGTGCGGCGTTCGGCCTCGAGGAGGGCGCGCTCCTGCTCGTCGGCCGCGGCGGCGTGGGCAAATCGACGACGGCGCTCGCCGCGTTGGTCGAGGGTCTCTCGTACGTGGCGGACGATTACCTCGTCGTGATACCAGGGTCCCCACCAACGGCCCATGCGCTGTACGCGACGGCGAAGCTCACGGGCAGCCAACTCGCGCGCTTTCCCGAGCTCGCGCGACACGTGCGCAACCCCGGGTTCGGTCCCGACGAGAAGGGCGTGCTGCATCTCGATGGCGCGTTCGCGCGACAGCTCGCGCCTGCGCTGCCGATCGTCGCTGCGGCGGTCCCCCGCTTCGGCGGCGTCCCGCACACGACCTTGGCCGCGGGCGATCGCGACGCGGTCGCGCGGGCGGCCAGCTTCACGACGCTCTGCCAGCTTCCTCATGCGGGTCGTGCGCTGCACAGCCGCGTTGCCGATATCGTCGCCCGCGTCGCACCCATCGACCTGGCACTCGGGACGTCGCTGCGTGAGATCCCCGCGACCATCGCGCGGGCGATCCGGGAGCGCCCGTCCGAGCTGTTCAGCGCGACGCCACCCTCGACGGCACTGGTCGCTCGGCCGTCGGTCTCGGTCATCATCCCCACGTTCAATGCGGGCCGTCTCCTCGCGCATGCGATCGAGAGCGTGGTGCAACAGCAATACGCGCCGCTGGAGATCATCGTCGTTGACGACGGGTCGACCGACGACTCGGCGGCGATCATCGCCGCATTACCGCACGACGTGCGCTATCTCGTGCAGGACAACGCCGGACCTGCCGCGGCACGCAACCGCGGCGTGCGGGAGGCGACCGGGGAGGTGATCGCGTTCTGCGATGCCGATGACCTGTGGGCACCGGGCATGCTCGCAGCGCTGGTCGACATGCTCCTCGCCGATGAGACGATCGATGTCGCACGGGGGCATGCGCAGGTCACGCAGCTCACGGCCGCTGGGCAGCCGGGCGTACCCATCGGCAGCCCCCATGAGGCGTACCCGCACTACATCGGCGCGGCGGTGTATCGGCGGCGCGTCTTCGAGCAGGTGGGTGCGTTCGACGAGCGGTTGCGCTTTGGCGAGGACTCCGACTGGGCACAGCGTGCCAGTGAGACAGGAGCCCACACGGTTCGGCTCGACCTGGTGACGCTCTATGTGCGTCGACACGAGATGAACATGACGCGCGGCCGTTCGCACGTGGAACTCGGCACGCTGCGCGTGTTCAAGCAGATGCTCGATCGCCAACGCGCGGCGACTGACGCGGCGGGGCGTCCCTAGTGCTCGTGCCGTCGCGTCGCCGCGTGTCGCTGCCGCCGACGGCGCTCCTCGTCACCGGGGCGGCGGGTGGCGTGGCCACGGCGGTGCGCGCGACGCTGCGACGGGAGTTCTCGGACATCCGACTGACCGATCGCCGGCGCCCGCGACAGCTCGCGCGCGGTGAGCGCTTCGTGCCGGCAGAGCTGGCCGATCCGGCCGCCGTGGATCGGGCCGTGCGCGGTGTATCGGCCATCGTCCATTTTGGCGGCATCGCGTCGGATGGGACGCTGTCGGCACTCGCGCCGTCGAATGTGGCTGGTGTGGACCATCTTCTCGACGCCGCGATTCGGCACCGCGTGCGGCGCGTCGTGCTCGCCAGCTCGATGCACGTTTGCGGCAAGTACGCACGCGACGAGCCAGTCACCGCTGCGTCGCCACCCAGACCGGACAGTTGCTACGCCGTCACCAAGCTGTACGCCGAAACCCGTGCGCGCAGCGCATCGACGAACGCGGGCCTGTCCGTCGTGGTGCTCCGCCTCGGCCACGTGATCGGACGGCGCGAGCACGCGGAACCCGACAACTGGCTGCACCCCACGGATCTCGCCCGTCTGCTCTGCGTGGCGGTGCGTGCACCCGATATCGGCTACGAGTGCTGGCACGTGGTGACCGACGGTGACGCGGCGGCCGAATCTCGCGCGATGTTGCGCGAACGATTCGGCTTCGCGTTCACGGTGGTTGCTCCCCTCGATGCCGTTGCGCGCGCGGCCGCACTGCGCTGGTGGTATCCGGATGATCCGATCGCGCGGCAGTATCGCGGTGGCGTGTTCGCCAGCGGTCGCGCAACAGTGCCCTCACGCTGAGGGCTCCGGAGAGCACGACTGTTGTGCCCCCCGGAACCCCGCCGGGCTCAGTAGTCGTCCTTCGGCCGGCGCCGTTCGCGCTCGGCGCGCGTGAACACGCCCGACTCCGATCGCGACACCTTGCGACGCGCGACGAGTGCTTCGAGTACCAGCTCGCAGGCAACCGCACACCCGGCTTCGTCATCCGGCGCGGCGAGCCCGGTCGACGTGACCAGATCGATCAACGCGGGGATGGTCGAGAAGCCCTGATACACCATCGCGTTGGGCACTTCGTCGGAGACCTGCAAGGCGCCACCCGTCTCGAACCAGAGCACCACTTCGTCGGTGTCGAGATCGGGGAGGCGCTCGCGCAGCGTGGCGTCGCACGCGCGACGGATGAGCTCACGCGCGATTACCGCGCCGCCAATGAGCTCGCCCTCGTACTCGAGCTCGATCTTCCCCGTGATGGCGGGGAGCGCGGCGTAGATGTCGGCAATGCGCGGCACCGCGACCGACTCGCTGCCCCGCACGGCGCGCTGCTCCGCGTTGGACACCACGATTTCCGTGACCGAAATGGGCATGCGCTGCGAGACGCCGGAGCGCCGGTCGATGCGCTTGTCGCCGCGCGCCTCGAAGGCGACGCGCTCGATGACTTCGCGCACCAGCTCGGGGACGACGACGGTCACCTGGTCGCGCGCGGTCCACGCTTCCTGCTCGGTGATCCGCATGCCGAGGTCCACCGCGTCGGGATAGTGCGTGATGATCTCGCTGCCGATGCGGTCCTTGAGCGGCGTGATGATCTTGCCGCGCGCGGTGTAGTCCTCGGGGTTGGCCGTGAAGCAGAGCAGCACGTCGAGCATGAGGCGCACGGGGTAGCCCTTGATCTGCACATCCCCTTCCTGGAGGATGTTGAAGAGCCCCACCTGCACCTGGCCGGCGAGATCGGGCAGCTCGTTGAGCGCGAAGATCCCGCGGTTCGCGCGCGGCAGCATGCCGTAGTGCATCGTGA
>JALOPS010000304.1 GCA_025453745.1 Gemmatimonadaceae bacterium | reverse complement strand
TCCCACGCGCGATCGTAGGTGGCGTTGTTCTTGAAGCCCACCAGAAACGACACCGCAGTACCCACCAGCGCGACCGGCACCCAGGGGAGCGCACACCATTGCCACTCGAGGTGGGCGTACGCGACGACGGGCACGACGGCCAAGAGGGTGAGCCAGAGGATATCCCGCTGTGTCCAGCGCGCAGGACCTCCAGGATGTGGTAGCGTTGACCGGCGTGCATGGCTCGCGGGCGCGGGATCGGCCGGACAGCTCTGGCGTGAACGCGTGCGTCGCGCCCGCAGGTTCAGGGGGGGGCCCGGGGCGCGCGGGGGGGGGGACTCCCCACCCTTTATCAAGGGTGTTGTGGTGGCGTGAGAGCGGGGGTACCCGCTCGCGGATGAGCCGGATCGTATAGCGCGCCGGTGGTCAGCATCGCCATCAGAATGCGGAGCCAGCGATCGGCGACACTGCGGAGGGCGCGGCCATGTGTCTGGCCGCGCGCGCGCAGCCGGGCGTAGTACGCTTTGGCGACGGCGTCGCACTGGGTGCTGACGCGGGCCCAATGGTAGAGCGCCATGCGGAGTCGGGCGGAGCACGCGTAGCGCATACTCACGACCCGGCGCTTACCGCTCTGCTTCGTGATGGGGGCCACGCCACTGAAGGCGCGGAGCGCGGCATAGTTGCGATCCTGGAGCGCGACGGCCGCGTCGCTCAAGAGCGTCGCGGCCACAATACGCCCGACGCCCGGCAGCGACCGGAGAATCCGGACATCCGACGGCCGGGCGGGCGCGGCATTCGTGGCCGGCGGCGGCGACGGCGGGGTGTCGAGCGCCTCCAAGAGCGCCGCGCACGCGCGCGCGCAGGCGTCCCGCTGCACCGCGACCAGGCGCAGACGGGCGATCAGTAACTGCAGATGCGTCTGCGCCGCCTCGGCAGTGCCGGGGGCCACGGTCAGCGGGGGGACGCGGAGCGCGGCGAGCACGGCCGGGGCATCGACGCGTCGAATGCGATGCGTCTTGAGGAGTGTCGCGACCCGACTCAGTCGCAGGGTACCCGCCGCCGCCGGGGTCGGGGCGAGCTCCCAGAGGGCCCACACCCACGGCGCATCCATCGCCGGACAGAGCGTCAGCAGCGCCGGATAGTAGCGCAGGAGCTGCTCGCGCACGCGATTCGTCAGCCGATTGGCCTCTTCGCGCAGATCGGCTTCGGCCCGCGCGACTTCGCGCAACTGAATGATCTGCGGATCCTCGGCGGACACGACGTGGAAGCAGTGTGGGTCCGTGCGCAGCGCACTCGCCAACACCCACGCATCGCGCCGATCATCCTTCGCCCCCGCCACGGTGATGCGATCACGAAATCGATCGAGCTGCTTCGGATTACAGTGCGCGACGTGCAACCCGTGGCCGAGCAGCGTCTCGACCACGCCGCCGCGCGGCACTTCAATCGCCACAGACACCGCCGCCAACTGGTCGTCCGTCAGCGCGCGCAACCAGGTGACCAGCGCGTGCAGGCCGATCCCCGAGTGCGGAATCCTCCGCTCCCCCACAACGTCGCCCGTCGCGGAGAGCACACACACCTGATGCGCTTCCGTCGCCCAATCGACGCCCACAAACCACCGGCCCGTGTCCATACGCCATCCTCCGCGGGTGTGGTGCGGCCAACCGGTCGACGGCATCTCCCCTGTACTGGCGCTCACGGCGCGACTCCCCACTGGACGCGTCTTCCGGCCGCCCGCCGAGCGGCGCGGGTCCCCCCCAGGCGACTCGAGGCGCAGGGGGCAAAAAGGCGCTCGCTCAACGGTGGCCTCCACCGGAACAGCAATCATGGGCAGCGGACTCGAGGTCCGCGAGCTGCGACGGCTCAAGGGTACAGGGGAGGCAACGGCACAAGGACGTACGTCACACTTTCGCGATATCCGAAGCGAACAGGTCAAGATGTCCCTTGCGGAGCCCGGAGGACATTGCATGCAACGAGCGAATAAACGCCGACGGGCCCCGCCACCCGTGGCGGGGCCCGTCGTCCATCGCCTGAAGGCGACGTTACCAGCGATAGTGCGCGAACGCCTTGTTCGCGTCGGCCATGCGGTGCGTGTCTTCCTTCTTCTTCACCGCGTTCCCTTCGCCCTTGCTGGCCGCGATCACCTCGGCCGCCAGCTTCTCTTCCATCGACTTCTCGTTGCGATCGCGGCTGTAATTGATCAGCCAGCGCATCGCCAACGCCGTACGACGGTCGGGACGCACTTCCACCGGCACCTGGTACGTGGCACCACCCACGCGGCGGCTCTTCACCTCGACGACCGGCTTGAGGTTGTTGAGCGCCTGCTTGAAGATGGTCACGCCGGGCTGCGCGGTCTTGTTCTCCACGATGTCCATCGCCCCGTAGAAGATCAGCTCGGCGGTGGACTTCTTCCCCTGGTACATCAACGAGTTGATGAACTTGGAGACGGTCTGGCTGTCGTAGCGTGCGTCAGGCAGTACCGGACGCTTGATGGCCTTCTTGCGGCGACTCACTTCTTCTTCCCTCCGGCAGCGGCCGCAGCGCCCTTCTTGGGCCGCTTGGTCCCGTACTTGGACCGGCTCTGGTTACGTCCGTTGACGCCCGACGCATCGAGCACGCCGCGGACGATGTGGTAGCGCACACCCGGCAGGTCCTTCACGCGGCCACCGCGCACGAGCACGATCGAGTGCTCCTGCAGGTTGTGCCCTTCGCCGGGGATGTACGCGATGACTTCGATGCCGTTGGTGAGGCGCACCTTGGCGACCTTGCGGAGCGCCGAGTTGGGCTTCTTGGGCGTCGTGGTGTACACGCGGGTGCAGACCCCGCGGCGGAAGGGATTCGCCTTGAGTGCGGGCGACTTCCCCTTGACCTCGACCGCCGCGCGCGCGCGACGAACGAGCTGATTGATCGTTGGCATTGTGGTGGTGTTCGACCGTCGACGACTACGTGGATCGCCCCGAGTGGACCCGCATGGCGGGCCAGCCCTTCCGGACAGGGGGACGCCTCAGCGCCCCGCCTCCCAAGGCGGCACGGAACAGAACGCGGAAGATCAACGCGCCGCCCCCCCCGGTCAAGCGACCATGCCACAAATCGCAGGGCTCGGGCGTATGCGTGGCGTGCCCCAGACCGACGACCCGACCCGCCGCAGTCGACCGGCCGCGCCGGCCCGTACCACCGCCCCCCTCCCCCCACGGAGGGGCCTAGCCCTCCTGCTCGCCCCTCTCGTGCTCGGCGCAGCCGCGGCCGGGGCCCAGGTCGCCACGCCGCCCCCAGCCGACGGGCCCGCGCTCCCTGCCCCGCTCGGTGCCCGCTTCATCACCACGCCCCCGACCATCGACGGGCGGCTCGACGAGGGCGTCTGGCGCGAAGGGACGCCGGCCACCGCCTTCTCCCAGTTCTCCCCCACCCCCGGCGCTCCGGCCTCCCAGCGCACCGAGGTCCGCGTGCTCTACGACGCGCACGCCATCTATGTCGGCGCGCGCCTCTTCGACACGCATCCGGACTCGATCGCCACCCAGCTCGGCCGCCGCGACAGCGACGAGATCTACAGCGACTGGTTCAGCGTCGTCTTCGATTCGTACGCCGACAAGCGAACCGCATTCGAATTCGCCGTCAGCGCGCGCGGCGTGCTGCGCGACCTCTACCGCTTCAACGACAGCGAGGAGGACGTGCTGTGGGACGCCGTGTGGAACGTCGCCACGCGCATCGACTCGCTGGGGTGGACCGCCGAGTTCCGCATTCCGCTCTCGCAACTGCGCTACGACGTGGCCGGACGCGCGGGCGCGGCGCGCGGCCGCTGGGGGATCAACTTCATCCGCGAAGTCGCGCGTCTGGGCGAGCTCGACGTCTGGGCCCCCACCTCACCGAATGCACCCGGCATCGTCTCGCGCTTCGGCGACCTCGTGGGCCTCGACTCGCTGCGCCCCGCCTCTCGGCTCGAGCTGATCCCGTACGTGCGCGCCCAGTCGACGCTCTCCCCCAGCGCGCAGCAATCGGTCTTCGTGCCCGCGACCGCGTGGGGCGGCGCCGTCGGCGGCGACCTGCGCGTCAAGCTGCCGCAGTCGCTCACGCTGACGGCCTCCATCAACCCCGACTTCGGGCAAGTCGAGGCCGATCCGGCCGTCGTCAACCTCACGGCGTTCGAGATCTTCTTTCCCGAACGGCGTCCGTTCTTCCTCGAGAACGCCGACGTCTTCTCCTTCGGCGGCACCACCACGTTCAACGACAACGATCGCCCCAACTTCTTCTACACGCGCCGCGTGGGACGCCCGCCGCAGGCCGCCCCGCGCGGCGATGCGATCGACGTCTTCGACGTGCCACGCACCACGCCCATCCTGGGCGCCATCAAGCTGAGCGGCACCACGCCGAGCGGATGGCAGGTCGGCTCGCTCAACGCGCTCACCGCCCGGGAGTTCGCGCGCTTCCGCACCACCCAGGGCGTCACCGGGTCGGCCAAGGCCGAGCCGCTGACGAATTATCACGTCACGCGCGTGCGCCGTCTCCTGCGTGGGGGCAACACCGGCGTCGGCAGCTTCATCGCCAGCACGCTGCGCGAGACGAGCGACTCGCTCGTCACCGCGCGCCTGACCGACCGCGCGACCATCGGCGGCCTCGACTTCGAGCATGCGTGGCGGCAGCGGCGTTACACCATCAGCGGCCTGCTCGCCGGCAGCGACGTGCGCGGGTCCCCATCGGCCATCGCCAGACTGCAGCGCGCGAATTACCGCGCGTTTCAACGCCCCGACGCGACCCACCTGACGTTCGATCCATCACGCACGCGGCTGGGCGGGCACTATGGCGCCTTCTCCGTTGCCAAGACCGCGGGGCGCCACTTCGTGGGCTCCGTGACCTATGAGGAAACGAGCCCCGGCTTCGAGAGCAACGACTTGGGCTTCCAGTTCCGCTCCGACTTCCGCAGCCTCTCCACCGGCACCTTCTGGCGCGACTTCACCCTGCGCCGCCTCACGCGTGAGTGGGAGAGCGGCGTCTTCGCGACGGTCTCGGAGAATTTCGCCGGCGAAAGCGTCGAGCAGCGCACGTCGTGGTTCGGCCGCGCGCAATTCGCGAACTTCTGGGAGGTCGAAGGGATGGGCAACGTCTCGCCGCCGACCATGAACGACCGCCTGCTCCGTGGTGGCCCGCTGGCGTTGCGCCCGCTTGGCTGGACACAGGGACTGAGCGTGAGCACCGACGAGCGACGTCGCCTCATT
>JALOPS010000303.1 GCA_025453745.1 Gemmatimonadaceae bacterium | reverse complement strand
GCACTTCGTCGCCCCCGGCGCGGTGGGTTTCTCCGGCGCGACGATGTGGTTTGGTCGTCAGGAGGTGGCGTATGGCCGTCCGTCCGCGCGCGTGACACTCTTTCACGACGTCGGCTGGGCGGGCACGTCGTTGCGACCGGTTGGCGGCCGTGACGCACTGCTGCAGGGCGGCGGCGTGGGCGTCACGCTCATCGATGGCCTGCTGCGCCTCGACTGGGCGCGAGGGATCACGCCCACGCAGCAGACGCGTGTTGACCTGAGTTTTGACGTGCGGTTATGACAGCCGCGATGGCGGGCGCCTCGCAGGCGCCGCGATCGATTCGAGCCACGAATCGGTATCGCCGTCGGCGAGGTGCACCGCGCTCGTGTATGATGACGGTGGCAAGATGCGTCATTGCCGTTCCCGTCGAACAAGGTCATGATCAGCGAGTCTCCTTCGGGGAGTCACTGCACTCGTGGAGCGTCCTGGCCTTGCGCCGCAGGACGCAGGTTCGCAGGCCTCCGTGGTGGGTCCATCAACGCCGCTGTGCACGCGCACGAATGCGCTCGCCGAGCACCTCCTCGAACCGTCCGGTTGACACACACCAGCGGTAGGTCTCCACGCCCGCCGCCCTGAATGCTGCGTTCACCATGACCGTACTGCGCGTCGAGTCGCCGCGCACGAGGATGTTGTAGCGCGCCTGGTCCGCGCCGTATCGAATCGTTCCTTCCGAGCCGCAATCGGCCACGGCCGTATCGCCCGCCACCGTCAGGCTGGCTTTCGGTGGCGGTGTCGGTGACGAGAAGCCGGCGCGTGTGGCCACCGCGAGCAATCCGGACGACCGGTCGATCACTTCGATGGCCAAGAGGCGCTCGGCGATGTACTCCACGACGGCATCCCAGGTCTGACCAGCACTGCTTTCGATGGTCGTTGCGGGAACGGGAACGGTTCGAACGGCGGGAGGCCGGTACGTCGTACAGGCAGTCGTGCCAACAACGAGGGTAGCGAGGGCCAGTGCGCGAGACGTGCTGCACAATGCCCCGGAGCGCGTACCATGCGTCGTCGAAGCGAATGCTCGCATTGTGAAGCGACGCATCGGTCTCGTACGAGGCCCGCGTAACCGCGAGGCCTTCCTCGAACGACGCGAGGCCATCGCAATCCACGAATCGCGACGCGCACGCTCGTCGGAACTCCTCGCCGGCAGCATCCCAGAACTTCCGATCGGCCAGCGGTTTCTCCCTGACGATGCCCGCCAGATCGTACACGTCCTTGGTTCGCACAGCGCGTTCAGCGCGCTGCACCTTCCGAGAGTACGTGGGCAACGAGCTGAGGAACGCTCTCAGCTTCTCGCCGGCAATGCGCTCCAGCGTGTACGCCATGACCCACGTCTCACCGCTCCCGAGTGGCGCGATGGCGGACGCACCAAGCTCTTCTGGCGACGCGATGTCGATCTCGAGCGCCGGCAGTCCGATGACGCCCGCGTGTGCTCGATCAAGGAGCGACAGCTTGACGAGGTATCCCGTCCAACCCAGCGGATGCTGACGCTTCGGGTTGAGCTCGACCGAGACCCGATCTACCTCGTACCGGACAACGGACTGTGCGTCGAAATACGCGCGCAGCGCGTTCGTGATGGCCCATTGCAGCCAGCGCCGCTGTTCATCGCGATCAGGATACCGCGCCAGAAAGGCGCTTGTGATGTTGGCGTCGAGGTCGTACGACTGCCGGTACGAACGCTGCAGCCGCTGGCGCAGGACGCGCGCTCCCTTGAACACGAGAACATCACGCAGCGCTTCGGCCCGACCGAGTGCATCGAGCACGTGATCCTGCACCGCATTGATCCACGCTTGCTGCTGGTCGGTGTTCATGGGACGAGCACCTGCCAACGTGCGTTCAAGTTGGTGTACGGAATGCCATGCAGGAGCGAGACGGGTGCTCGGTCAACGGATGCGAGCGCGTGCACCGCCGGATCGATGTCTCCTCGCTGCTGCTCCAGCTGGTAGCCGGCGCGTCGCGCGAGGAGCGGATCACCGATCCGCAGTATCAGGTCGCGCATGCGCTCGGGCCGCAGCTGCTCGGCGGCGTTGTCCCAGACCTCGAACACGACGGCCGGGCCACCGCACCGCATGGGGCGATGGAGGGTGTCAAGCAACGTCTGTTCCAGCGAGGTCACCCGATACTGGCTGCTCTGATTGAGTGCGCGGCGTTGGAACGACTGGAGATATCGGGGATCGCGCCGAGTGACGAAGTAGGGGATGCCCTGAAACACGAACGCGGGGCGTCCTGCAGGGTGCGGTCGAGTCTCGCTGGGTGTGCTCGACCGGACCGTCGTGGTGAGCACGGACTCATCCACGACAGCGACACGCGTTGGTGCGGTCTCGGGCCGGGCGATGTGATGCTGCGTCACCGGCTGCGACGTGAGCTCGTGCGCGGCGACGGCGCTCATGTAGCAGATGACGCCATCGGGCGCGTGCGCCTGCAGCAGTTCGAAGGGGTGGAGCCCCTCCGGATCGACACCGAGCCCGACGGCGAAGAGGCGATCACGGCCTACGGTGTGGGCCGGGTCCTGCAGCGCGACGGCGCGGATGACGCGTGCGTCCTGCAGCTGCTCGAGAATGGCGGTCGCAGACAACAACCGGCTCTTTGGCAGATCGAGCACCGATTGGCTCTCACGAATGAGATCCGCGAGCGCCGGTCGCGCGATACAACGCGTACTGGGGAGCGTCTCAGTCGGTTCCTCGAGTCGTCGCGACAACTCGGCGATGACTTGGCGAAGCTGGTCAGCGTGGGAATCTGCCATGGCGCTCTGCTGGTCACGAGGAGTCCCGATACGCTTCGCTAGCGAAGCGTATCGGGACTCCTCGTGAAAGTCAAGAAATGGAGTGTTTCAGCGAAACCGCACGAAAGCCGACTTGGTGGAATGCGGCAGAGCAGCCGCTATTACGCTTCGCAAGCGAAGCGTAATAGCGGCTGCTCTGCCGTGTCAATCCTTTTCGGCTCATTTTCGGGAGCATACCTGACTTTCGAGGAAGACGCTCGACCTCCTCAGCGGTCCCAACGAGTGTCGAGGCCTCACAGGTCAGCGTCGCCGTGAGGGACAGGCACACGCGTGCCAGAGAGCTCACGGCTCCCCCTACCCCACCGCCACCAGCCGCTCTCGCGTCTCCCTCGCCGCCGCCCGCACCGTCTCGCACAACTCACCAACCAACCGGTGCGCACCCGCCATCACCACGACCGTATGCGCCGCGCCGTCGATCGCGGCCAGCAGGCGGTCGCACGCATCGCTGGCCACCGCGGCTGCACGGGCTGGTGTCACGCCGAACTCGCGGGCCGCAACGCGAAGCGCCTGTGCATTCACGCCCTTCACGTGCGTCTGACCGCCGAAGCGAAGCGGGAGCTCATCGGCGTCGAGATCGGGATACACGAGCGTACACGTCACATCATACGCGGGCGCGAGTCGCACACCGGACGCGGTGTGCAACAGCATCAGGTTCTTCGCGTGCGCATCGCGATTGCCCAGCGCAAGATTGGCCACGGCCCATCGCAGGAGTCGCTCGGCATCTTCCGCTGGCGCGGCGCCGGCTCGGCGCAGCACCGTGCACAGCTCCGCGTACCCGGGCGCTCCCGTGGACGCGTACTTCTGAAACGACGTGCGCCCGGTCACCTGGCAGCCGTCTTCTGCGTGCAATCGGGTGACCGCCTCATTCGCTTCGAGCAGCCGGTCGAAGCGCGCCGTTTCGTAGACAGTCGCGTCGAGCGCATGCACCGCACTCTGCGCGGTGGGCACACCCGCGGCGGCCATCAGTCGCATGCACAACAGTTCGTTGTGCAGCAAACCCGGAAACCGTTCCTCTCGCGCGTGCTTCACAAGCACCGTGGATGGCGCGCCTCGGAGTGGCACGCGGTAGACCGGCTCGTCCGGTGCACTGCCCGGACCGCTCGACGGCCGCCGGAACAGCACCAGCTTGTCCTGCGCGCCACTCATGGAGAGGCGTCCCCGCTGCATCACCTGCGCCGGCGACGGTCGGACGCTCGCTTCGTTCGCGCGAACCATCGCGAGTGCGGCGCGCACGTCGTGGACATCGCAGGGCGCATACGCGGCTTGCGACGGCGGCGTGTCGCCCTCGGGCCACAACGAGAGTGCACCGGAGCATTCACCACCGAAGGCCGCCAGCAGCCCGACCACATCGCCAACGTCAACCTTCTCCACCTTCGCCAGATACGCGCGCAGGTCGCCCTCGG
This sequence comes from Gemmatimonadaceae bacterium, assembly GCA_025453745.1. Lineage (GTDB taxonomy): Bacteria > Gemmatimonadota > Gemmatimonadetes > Gemmatimonadales > Gemmatimonadaceae > JALOPS01. The sequence goes on along the minus strand of JALOPS010000303.1, from coordinate 1,804 downwards.
GGAGTAGGTTCTCGAAGCACGGGCGCACGAGATGATCGTCGAACGTGCCAGGGCGAACCGGCAGTCGGACGCCAAGGGCGGCGGAGCGGTCGCCCAGCACCTCCTCGTGGTACGCGAACTGGAGCCGGGCTGAGTCGGCCCAGAGCGTGCCGACGGGTCGGCTGTTCCTGTAGACGGTCAGGCGTCGCGAAGTGCTCATGCGCCCGAGCGGTCTTCGCTCGATTGGAGCGACACGGAAGGGTCCCGCGGCACCAGCACCACGTCGAAGCCCATGCCGGCGAGCAGATCGAGCGCCTTGTCGAGACGAACGCCGCGCTCGCCGCGCTCCAGCTCGGCCAGCAGCCGTCGCGTCACGCCGAGCATGCCGGCCGCATCACCGAGCGACCGACGATGGCGCGTGCGCCACCAACGGGTGACGCGCCCCACCTCTTCGAGCGAGAGCACGACCGCGCCGCGGGCGGCGGCATCATGGGGCGCCGGGTCGAGCGGCGGCAGTGGCTCCGGGACGACTTGGGGCATGGCGAGATGGGTTGGCGATGAGCACCCAAGCGAGCTGGCGCTTCGGCGATGCGACATGCGACCCCTTAAGGGGGCCAATGCGGCGAGTTTCTTCGAATGCACCCTGAAGGGGCACGATGAGCACATACGGACGCATCCTACCCCTTTTGGGGCCCCATGGCAACTCGCACGCGCGCCGTCGTTCCGAAGCCGCTAGACCGCCGACGGGACCTCGGGGCACAGCGTTGCACTCTGCCTGCGTCACGCTCATCGATGCCCTGCTTCGACTCGATTGGGCGCGCGGGATCGCGCCCTCGCAGCAGACGCGTGTCGACCTGAGTTTCGACGTGCGGTTCTGATGCGGCGTTCAGATCGTGCGCGATCGGTTGGCCGTCTCGTTCTGTCAGCCGTGACGCACGTTCCTCACGCCAGCGTGAACGCCAACTCGCCGAGTCCTTGCACCGAGCACGCAATCTGGTCGCCCGGCTTCAACCACGCACGACGTTCCGGCGGCAGCCCCTGAATGACGCCGGCGGGTGTGCCGGCGAAGATGAGGTCGCCCGGCGTGAGCGTGAAGTACCGCGAGATGTAGCTCACCATCTGCCGCGTGTTGAAGATGAAGTCGGACGTGGTGGACGACTGACGCGTCTCGCCATTCACGCGACACTCGATGGTGAGGCGGTCGGGATCCACCTGATCGGCCGTCACGAGATGCGGGCCGATGGGCGCGAAGCCGTCGATCGCCTTGCCCACCATCCGCTGTCCCCCGCGCCCGTTCTGCAGGTCGCGCGCCGTGAAGTCGTTACCGGTGGCGTAACCCGCCACGTACGAGAGCGCGTCGGCCTCGCTCACGCGCGGCGCCGTCCGCCCGATCACGATGACCAGTTCCACCTCGTAGTCGAACTGCGTGGCGAGGTCCACGGGCAGCCGAACCGTGCCGCCGTGATTGTTGAGCGATCCGTTGAACTTGTTGAAGAGCACCGGATATGCCGGAATCGCCGCGCCCACTTCTTCGGCGTGCTTGCGGTAGTTGAGCCCCACGCAGACGATCTTGTCCGGGCGCCGCACGAGCGGTCCGTACACGAGGCCATCCTCACTGCGAAACGCCGCGGCCGCGGCGGCGTTCGTGGCCGCTGCTTCGACCACGGCCTGTACACTCGGCCCGTCTTCCTGCTGCAGCATGTCGTCGAGCGTGGTCGGCGCAAACAGGCCGAGCAGTTCGGCCGCGCGTGCCACATCGAGGATGCCCTGCGCGGTCTTCACACCGAGGCGTTCGGTGTCGCCCTCGCGGAACGTGAGCAGCGTG
>JALOPS010000050.1 GCA_025453745.1 Gemmatimonadaceae bacterium | reverse complement strand
ATGACACGGACTGGGGCGGCCCTCCGGCGCGCGCTCCTCAGCCGCCGAGCTGCGAGTCCAGCCAGCGATACCGATCGAAGAGCCAGCCGTCGAGCGCGAGCACCTCGCCGCGGTACGACCCGGTGACCACGCGATTGGGCCACACATAGCTCCCCAGGATGGGCCACCGCTGGAAATTGCGCTCCTGCACGACGCTCAGCGCCGTGCGGCGGTTGCCGATGAACGTGAACATCCGCTCCTGCAGCCCCTCGGCCTTGAGCACCGCCCATCGCGCACGCACGGCGGCGACGAATGCCGGATCCTGCCACAGCCGCGTGAACCAGGGCGCGGTGCGCACGAGCCACCCCGTGGGCGTGTCCGCGCCGCCGTAGTTCACGTTGCCGAAGGAGATGTCGAAGTCCCACATCGGCCCGAAGAAGAGCTTGCCGTCGCGCTTCTTGTAGAGGTACGTGCTCAAGCGCAGGTTGCCGTCGACGTTCTTGGCCAGCTCCTGCAGAATGAAGTAGTCGATCATCGACTTGACGTCGATGAACGCGGCGTATCCCACTTGCGGATCGGCAAAGCGCGGACCGAAGATCGCCGAGTCCGTGCGCTCGAGGTACTGCGTGATGTACGCCCGCTGCTTCGCCCACGCGGCCTCGCGCAATGTCTCCGGATTCGACAGGCAGAAGATCATCGGCGTCCGCGACGAGCGATGGCAGAAGTCCTCGCCTGCGCGTTCGTCGACCTCGATGAGATAGCCGCCCGTGATCGCCGAAGCCGTCGTGTCGGCCACGCGCAGTTCGGGAATGTTCACGCGGTCGGCGCCCACGCGCACATGCTCGACGAGCTGATACGTGCCCGCGTACTGGCCGTTGAGCTCCACATCCACCGTGCGGGTGCGCGGCGTCCACTCGAACCCCATCAGCCGGCTCAACTCGAACGCGAGATCGTTGCGCATCAACGTCTTGTCCGAGAAGTTCGCCAGCAGCACCCAGTGCCGGTTGGCCGGCATCCCCATCAAGGCCGTACTCGTGGTCAATCGCAGTCGATAGGGCTTCTTTGGCATGTCCCACGTGGAGTTGCCGCGCCCGCGGATCTCCATCGTACCGTCGTGCATCGTGGTGCCGGTGGTATCGACGATGCGATAGGTGCCCGTGACGTACGTCTCGCGCGAGGTGATCGGCGCGTTGTTGGCGGTCGTGAGCCGCAGCACCGGCAGCCGCGAGAGCGGCACGACCTGCTGCGGGGGCGGCGTGGTGCTCGGTGGTTCGACCGGCCCCGGTGTCTGCTCGGCAGCGTTGCCGCTGCAACCGAGGGCGACGAGCGGTACGAGCCAGAGCGCGCGGCGCATCCAGCGGAGCGGGCGTGGGGCGGACAGGCCGACGCCGGGAGTAGTGGTGTCACGCAGTCGAGACATGGCCGGTACGCTAGATCACGACCGGCGAGCACTCCAGTGGGGGCGCGTGTGCTCCGTCACAGGACCCACGGTACGTGCCGCACGCGTGAGTCGCCCGCACCTCAGCGGAAGACCACGATCGGGATGCGCAGATCGGTTGGATCGACCGGGCGCCCGCTGTTCCCCGACGCGCGTCCGCCGCGATACACAATGAAGGTGGAGGCGACAACGGTCGCCGCCCCGAGCGCCGTGGCAGTGATCGTCGTCCGGCGACGATCGAGCGTCCGTTGCTGCACGCGTCGCACCTCGTCGGCGCCGAGCCGCAGATCGCGAAACACGGTGGTCGGTGGCGCAGTGCCCTCACTGATGCGCGTCGGCACGGTCACGCGCAGCGAATCGCCATCGCGCGCGGCCAGTCGCCCGCTCACGGAGAAGTCATCGAGCAAGAGCGCCTGCGTCGGGTCGCGCCGCAGCCGCTCCACCGCACTGCCGGAGAGGTCGAAGGTGGCCTGCGCGCCAACCGGCAGCGCCGAGAGCTCGACCGGCGCGACGCGGTAGCAGCCTGTGAGCGCGGCCAACAGCGTGACGCACAGGAGCCGGCTGTGAGGCAAACGGCGGAGAATCGTGCGGGGCATGGTGCGGAAGGTGGGGGCGAGAGCGAAGTTACCCCCGCGGCGAGGCGGATCGCGAGCAGCATGCCACGCCACTGCCGTTCGAACCCGCCGCCCCCGCCCGTGCATGGACTCCGCCGACCGCCGCCTGATCGACCGCGTTGCCGTTCGGCTGCTCCCGCTTCTGGCGGTGTGCTACTTCGTCGCCTACCTCGACCGCGTGAACGTGAGCTTTGCCGCGCTCACGATGAATCGCGATCTCGGCATCACCTCGAGTCAGTATGGGCTGGCGGCCGGCGTCTTCTTCCTCACCTACTTCGCGTTCGAGATCCCTTCGAATCTGATCCTCACCCGCGTCGGCGCGCGTCGGTGGATCGCCCGCATCATGGTGACGTGGGGGCTCCTCTCCGCAGGGATGGCGCTGGTCACCGGGCCGCGGAGCTTCGTCGTGCTCCGCCTGCTGCTGGGAGCAGCCGAAGCGGGGTTCTTTCCGGGCGTCATCTACTATCTCACGCTGTGGTTCCCCGCGGCGGCACGCGCGCGCATCATCGGTGGCTTCATGGCGGCGATCCCGCTCTCGACGCTCATCGGCGCGCCGCTGTCGACGGCGCTGCTCACGCTCGACGGGCGCGCAGGGCTGCACGGCTGGCAGTGGCTGTTCATCATCGAAGCGCTGCCGGCCATTCTGCTCGCCGGTGTCGTCTATCGCGTCCTCCCCGACGGCCCGGACGACGCGGCGTGGCTCCCGCCGGCAGAGCGTGACGCCTTGCGCACGTTGCTCTCGCGTGATGCCGCCTCGGGTGCGGGCGGCACTGTGACGACGCTCCGCGCCGTCTTTGCCGATCCGCGCGTGCTCGCGCTGTGCGCGATCTACTTCGGTACCGCGGGGCTGATCTACGGCGTGGGCTTCTTTCTCCCGCTGCTGCTCGCCAATCAGGGGCTGGCACCGCTCACCATCGGCTGGATGGCCACGATTCCCTACGGCGCGGGCGTGCTGGGCGCCGTGTTCTGGAGTCGACGGTCGGATCGGCATCGCGAGCGCCGCTGGCACACGATCATCCCGCTGCTCGTCGCCGTCACGGGGCTCTTGCTCGCCGCGCGCGCGACATCGGTAGCGACAGCCGTGCTCTCGCTGACGCTCGTGGGCTGGGGCACCTTCGCGACGCCACCGGTGTTCTGGACATTGCCCACCGCGCTGCTCACGGGGACCGCAGCGGCCGGCGGCATCGCGATGATCAACGCGATCGGCAATCTCGCGGGCTTTCTCGGCCCCTATGCCATGGGCGCGCTGCGCGAGCGCACGGGCGGCTACGCTGCGGGGCTGCTCGTCCTCGCGTCGCTCGCCGCCATGAGCGCCGTGCTCGCGGGAATCACCGTACCGCGATCATCCGCCGCGCGCGGTCACGCCGCCGCGTAGAGCAGAAGCTGCGTGCATCGGAAGAGGGCGATGGTCTTGCCCATCTCCCGATGTCGCACGGTGGCATCCCACACCTGTGTGGTGCGCCCTCCATGCACCAGGCGCGCCGTGCACTGCACGAGCCCGTCGCGCGCGGTGCCAAGAAAGTTCGTCTTGAGCTCGACCGTGGTGAAGCTGCTCGCACCCGTCGGCAGATGCGCGATGCACCCGAAGCCCGCGCAGGTATCGGCGAGCGACACCACGCTGCCCGCGTGCAGGTACCCGTTCGCCGCCATGAGCTGTGCCGTGACGGGCATCTCCGCGGAGAGCTCCCCGTCCGGCGCGGCGGCGATTGAGGTCGTCGACCGTCAGCAGTGGTGTGGACATCGGTACGATTCAGGTGGTGGCCGCCGCAAGCAGCGCATCAATGGCGTCGCTACCGGTCGGGCGCGTGACATCGCTGGCCGATGCCCCCGCGGCGAGCAGGCGCGCGACGAGCGCGGGCGATGCGCGTTCGGTCCAATACGAGGCCACACACCCGCGCACCGCCTCCATCAGCACGCTCCGACCGCGCGCATCGCGCACGTGCACGTTCGCCCCGTACGCGAGCAGCGTATCCACGGTCGCCGGTCGGTGCCGCCACGCCGCCACGTGCAGCGCGGTCGCCCCCGGGGCGATCTGCCAATAGCCATCGCCGGGAAGCGGCGTGTCCACCGCAACGCCGAGTGCGACGAGATGCGCGAGACCGCGCGCGTTGCCGACGCTGGCGAACGCGCCGATCAGCGCCGCCCCCTGCGCGAGCAGCGCAGGCCCCGATGCGCGCAACGCTTCGACCTGGGCGGCATTGTCCATCGCGCATGCCACGACGAGCCCCACCGCACCCTCGGCGGGCAGCACCGTGCCTCGCCGCGCCATGGACGTGAGGACGTCATCGCGTCCCTGCGCCGCCGCGAGCAGCAGGGCGGAGTGCCCATGCCCGCCGCGCCCGGGATCACCGCCGTGATCGAGCATCAGGTCGATCGTCTCCATCGCGTTGTCTCGGCGAATCGCCTGCGCGAGCGGTGTCCACCCCCAGCGGGAATTCCCATTCGGATCGGCGCCGTGCGCGAGGAGGAGTTGCACGCCGTCGTGATCGTGCCAGTCCGCCTTGCGCAACAGCATCGTGACGAGTGTGTCGCTCGTGCAGCGACCACTCTCGAGCAGCGCGGTGAGCGCGGCCAGCTCGTAGCTCTCGGGCACATGATACGGCGTCTCTTCATCGTTCGGATCGGCGCCGGCTGCGAGGAGCGCGCGCGTGACGCCCACATGCTGCGCCACGCCGGCCGCACCGTAGAGCACACGTTCGATCACCGGTGTGGGGCCATGCGAGTCGTCGGGCCAGCCGGCGTTGGGATCGGCGCCGGCGGTCAGCAGTCGCTCGGCCGCGACGGTGAACGCACTCGCACGCTCGGGCGCGAGGCGCAGGTACCGCGAGAAGCACAGGTGTGTGAGCGCGTCCCAGCCGTAGGGGGGCGCACCCTCGCGTACGCCAACGCGTCCGCTTCTCAGGTGCCGCTCGACAGCATCCGCGTCACCGAGCGCGGCGGCCGCGTGCAGGCTCTCCTCGGCGAGGGTCGGGTGGCGGGCAACGATCGCGTCGGCATCGTGCAACGAGCCGCTCGTGTGGCTACCGGTCCGCGGGACGCTCGCGGCCCGGAGAAAGGCGTCGACGACGCTGGGTGGAATTGGCATGCGCGGAGCATCGGTCCCGTGCGCGGGGCGTGCAAGCATGTGTGGAACCGCTCCTGGGTGCCGCACGTAGGGATGGCGTTGGCTCCTGCCCTCTTGCCCTCGCCCCGCGCCATGGCCCGACGCAGATGATTCGACGCCGCCTGACCCCGCTCGCCATTGGCGCGTCGATCGTCGCCCTCTCGATCGGCATCCAATGGCGCGTGCGCGTGGCCGATCGCGAACGAGACGCCGCGCGCGTCGCGGCGCTCGAGGCCGTGGCGGACATCCGGGACGCCGCACGCCGTGAAGCGCTCGAGGCGGTGGCTAAGGAACGCGACGCGGCGCGCACCGGCGCACTCGAGAGCAGTCGCGCGGCGAGGCGTGAGGCTCGGGACGCACGAGACGCCGCGCGACGCGCTGTGCGCGAGGCGGCGCGCAACGGCAGACGCGCCGATGGACCGGAGCGCTTCACGATTCCCTTCTTCTCGATGCTGAACGTCGCACTCTTCGGTGGCGGGCTGCTCATGGTGGGGATCGCGTTTCTCCGCGGCGCACGGCAGCGACGGGAACGGGAACTCGACGCGATGATTGGACAGGCGCAGGCACTCCGTGCAGGCGACGCCCCGCACTTCGATCCGCTCACCACACGCGAAGGCGACAGACTCTCTCGTCGCTGAGACTTCGCGTCGTGAGACATTCCGTCGTGTCGGCGCGCGGCCGACATCGATGTCGGACCCGACAACGCTGTGATGCACGACACGGCACGCGTGTGTGACGTACCGCATGGTAGGCCTCCCATCATCCACCGGGTGTGCCATGCGTTCGACCATGCTCGTGAAGTCGCACAGAATTGTGCACGCAACTCCAGCAGCACTGCTCATCGTACTCGCGGCCTGTCGACCGGAGACCGCACCTCGCTCCATCGCCGAACCGGCGCTCGCGGCGGACTCGACCATTGCAACGTACAATGATGTTCCAGCCCTCGGCTCGTTCGGTCCGGACGAAGCGCTGCTCGGCGGCGCGACGACGGTGTTTCGCACCGACGATGAAGCATTCGAGCAGCCCGCGGCAAATCTCGACGCGGCGGGGCTCGCGCAACACGATGCAGGCGACGACGCATTCGGCAAAGTCTTCGTCGCGAGCACCGGCCTGGGTCCGCAATTCAACAACCCGGCCTGCGACGGCTGCCACGTGCTCGACGGACGCGGCGTGCTGCCCGCGCCGGGGCAACCGCTCGAGTCGATGCTGTTGCGCCTCTCCGTGCAGGGGACTGCAGGCGACGGTGGGCCACTTGGCGCCCCCGGCTTTGGCGGTCAGTTGCAGACGCGCGGTGTGCCGCCCGTTCCCGCCGAAGCATCGGTGGACATCACACTCGACGTCACGCGTGGACGCTACGGCGACGGCACGCCCTTCGAGCTGCGTCGCCCGCGCTTCGCGCTGCGCAATCCGCATCGTCCATTGCCGCCGGGTCTGCTCATCTCACCGCGCGTCGCACCGCCGGTCATCGGACTCGGATTGCTCGAGGCGGTGCCCGTCGCCACGCTCGAACGGTTGGCCGATCCCAACGATCGCGACGGTGATGGCATCTCCGGCCGGATCAATGTGGTCTTCGATGCACGCAACGGTCTGCCGGGTGTCGGGCGCTTTGGTGTGAAGGCAAACACCGCGTCGCTCTTCCAGCAGACAGCCGGCGCGTACAACGGCGACATGGGGATCACGACATCGCTCTTCCCGGCGGAGAACTGCGAAGGGAACTATCCGCAGTGCGCGCGCAAGCCGGCCGAGGTCACCGACAGCGTGCTGCGCGTGAACACCTTCTATTCGCAAACACTCGCCGTGCCTGCTCGCCGCGACCTGAATGATCTCACGGCGCGCCTCGGTCAGGCGCTCTTCCTCGTCACCGGGTGCGCGAGCTGTCACACCACGCAGTTGCAGACCGGCACGCTCGCTGGCGTGCCGGCGGTGTCCAATCAGACGATCCGTCCGTTCACCGATCTGCTCATCCACGACATGGGCGAGGGGCTGGCCGACGATCGCCCCGATTTCCGTGCCTCCGGACGCGAGTGGCGCACGGCCCCGCTGTGGGGAATCGGATTGACCAAGGTGATCAATCCCGATGCCACGTTCCTGCACGACGGGCGGGCGCGGACGCTGGCAGAGGCGATTCTCTGGCACGGCGGCGAGGCACAGCGCTCGCGGGAGATCTTCCGGCTGCTGCCGGCGCACCTGCGCGGCGCGATGCTGCGGTTCCTGGAGACGTTGTAGCGGCGTAGCACTCGGTGGTGGTGGTATCGGCGATCAGCCGTGTGGCGTAGCGTTCGCAGGGCGGCGGGTATCCGCGCCGCGCTGCGAATGCTACGCCGCAACCCACCATCAGTGTCCCATCCACGCGCCGTCACCGCCGCCGTCATCCAGGCCGCCCCAATCGCCTTCGACCGCGATCACACCATCGACAAGGCGTGCGCGCTCATTGCCGACGCCGCCGCACTCGGCGCGCGGGTCATCGTCTTCCCCGAGGCATTTGTGCCGGCGTATCCGCGCGGCCTGCACTTTGGTGCGCCGGTGGGCAGCCGCTCCGATGAAGGACGTGCGCTGTTCGCGCGCTACTGGGAAGAAGCGGTCGAGGTGCCGAGCCCTGCGGTCGATGCACTGGCCGCCGCCGCGCGCGCCGCGGGCGCCTACGTCGCGATCGGCATCGTGGAGCGTGAAACACGCGGCGGGCGCGGCACACTCTACTGCTCCACCCTCTATCTCACCGCGTCGGGCGAGGTCGCCGGCGTGCACCGCAAGCTCAAGCCCACCGCCGCAGAGCGCATCGTCTGGGGAGAAGGCGATGGATCGACGCTCACGGTCGTCCCCTCGCCGTACGGCCGTATCGGCGGGTTGATCTGCTGGGAGCACTACATGCCGCTCGCGCGCATGGCAATGCTCGAACAGGGGGTGGAGCTGTGGGTCGCTCCCACCGCCGACGCGCGCGACTCGTGGCAGGCCACGATGGTGCACGTTGCGTGCGAGGGACGTTGCTTCGTGCTCGCGGCCAATCAGTTCGTCACGAAGGCGATGCTCCCCGCCGATCTCGCCCACTCCGACGACCTGCGCGATGCACCGGACGTGCTCTGTCGCGGCGGCAGCGTGATCGTCTCTCCCATGGGCGACGTGCTCGCAGGGCCGCTCTACGACCGGGAGGGGATCCTCACGGCCACGCTCGACCTCTCGCAGATCGTGCAGGGCCGTTTCGATCTCGATGTGACGGGGCACTACGCGCGACGCGACGTGTTCGACCTGCGCGTCGACACCGCGGCGCGGCACTGAGCCCATCGCGCACCACGACGTGCGAGTGGCGCGCGAGACGCACGCCACTCGCGCCACGGTAGGCGCCTACCGCACGGTCACCGTGCCACGCATCCCCGCGTGCAGCGTGCAATCGTAGGTAAACGAGCCTGCCGTGGGGAACGTGCGGCTGACGCTGTTGTTCGTCGTCGTCGGCACATTGGTCGGCGCACCGGCCGTCGCGCCGAAGATCACGTTGTGCGGGCGCGCGCCAAACGTCCACGTCACCGTGCCGCCCACCGCCAGCACGATGTCCTGTGGCGTGAACGTGTTTGCGGCCGCCCCCGCGACGACGGTGATCGCATTCGGCGCATTCACCGTGATGGTGGCGGTCGCCGTGCGCGTCACCGTGCCCGCAGTCGCCGTCGCCGTGATCACCGCCGTCCCCGGCGCCACACCGGTCACGAGCCCCGTGGCCGAGACCGTGGCGTTGGCCGGCGTGCCCGATGCCCACGTGATGGTCGCTGCGGCGAACGGCGCCCCATTCTGATCGAGTGCGGCGCCGGTCAACTGCGAGGTGGCGCCCACGGCGATGCTCGCCGTCGGCGGCGTCACGGTCACCGATGTCAGCGCGGGCGCCGGGGGCTGGGTGGGCTCGTCATCGCTGCATGCTGCGAGTGACACAAGGGCCATCAAGGCGAAGAAACGGCGCATGGCAGTGCTCCACGAGTCGGGATGCAAACCTGCTGGGACCCGGACGATGGCGGGGGTTCCGCGGTCCGGCGGTGACGGGCGTCACCCTGTGGTCGATGCCGCGCGGCCACTGACGAGCAGACACGGGCTCGGTGTCCTCCCCCGAAGCCCAGTGGTGAGGTAGCTCGACGACATCGGTGATCTCACGCACATTCTTCGGTCACGGGTCGCAACTCATGCAGCCGCGACGCGGTCGTCGCATGTGGCTACGCCACCAGCAGGTGCTCCTCGGCGATCTCGATCGCCTCCACGGCCGCCTGGCGCGCCGCGTCCTGCATCGCACGGATGAGCTCCTCACGCTGCCGCGCCGAGCTGCATGCGATGACGGCGACATCGCCGTCGACGCCAGGGCGCATCACACCGGTGACGCCCGCTGGGCCGAGGCGATCGAGCGCCGTCACCCACCCGTCTTCGAAGAGGGCGAGCACGGCGTCACGCGTGACCCGGGGCAGGTCGCCGTGCAGCTCGGAGAGCAGCACCACCTGCCCTTGCTGCTCCCACGGATACTCGAGCTGCGAGAAGCAGGGCTGCACGCCGTCTGCGCGCTGCGCGCTGCGCACGGACAGCGCGGCCGGTTCCCCCGACCACGCCGATCGCCACCGCCCGGTGGGCGACGGCGTGGCCAGCGTGCGCGCATACTCGCCGCGTTCCCGATCGACGAGCGTCCACTCGGTGGGGATGGTTCGATGTCCCGCCGTCGCCAGATACGTCACGCGCGCGACGCGCGCGAGTCCTGCCGCGAGCACATCGCCGATGGTCGCCGGCACGCCGGCGTCCACGCGCGGCGCGCCTTCCCACGAGAGCAGCACGCTCCGTCCCTCGGCACGCTGGAGCGCGCCGAGGTGCCAGACGCCGGCGCGAGGGTCGCGGCAGATCAGCAGGCGGTCCGAAAGACTCACGCGTCAACGGTATGCCGAGCGCGAGTGCGCCGACAAGCGTGGCGCGCATCCTTTTCGTTGCGTCCGGTGACCACCGTCACGACGAGGACACGCGCGGCGCACCTGCGCGCGCGATCGAGGGCCCTCGTGCCGTCATCGCGTGCGGAGTACCCTTTCGTGGTACGCTGTGACGTTGGCGTGACGCCCGCGCCGCAGCGTGGTGTCGCAGCCAGCCGCCCGCCTGCTCGGGGGTGACCCCCAACCCCACTCGTCTCGTGGTCGACGTCTCCCCCGCGGTCGCGGCGGGGCTTGTCGTCGCGCGCGATGCCACCATCGGCATCGTCTCGCGATCGAGCCCTCGCACCCTGTTCACCTGCACCGGCGCGATCACGCCCGGACGCATCATCGCGCTCGTGGGCGTCAACGGCGCGGGAAAGAGCACCTTCCTCCGCACACTCGCGGGCTTCTCTCCGCTCGTCTCGGGTACCCTCACCGTGGGTGGCCTCTCGCCGTCGGAGTATCGGGCGACACACGGCATCGGCATTCTCCCCGAGTCGTTCGCCCTGCCGCGCGAGGCAACGGGGTGGGAGTTGCTCGACCTGTCGCACCTCGCAGCGACCACCGGCGGGCGGCACACCACGCCACCGTCCGATGCCATCGACGCGGCGATCGCGGCCGCCGGCGTCGATTTCCCGCTCGATCAGGCGGTCCATCGACTGAGCAACGGCATGCGGCAACGGCTGGCGCTCGCCATGGCGCTCGTGCCCAAGCCACAACTCGTGCTGCTCGACGAACCGGAGTCGGGGCTCGACCCCACGCAACGCGTCGCGCTGCGCGAACGCCTTCGCGCCATGGCACTCGCGGGTACCACGCTCATCATCTCCTCGCACGACGTGAGCGGCATCGGTCTCGTCGCCGACGAGATGTGGCTGGTCGATGACGGACGCGTCACCATCATCACGTTGCACGGCGATCGCTCGCTCGAAGCGCTCTACGCACAGCTCCCACCCGCGTGGCGCGCATGACGACACCCATCGCGATCGGTACGCGACCCCGCACCAGCGCGCGTGCGGCGCTCTGGCGTCGCGAACTGCTGGCGCTGCCGCGCCGCCGTCCCAAACTGCTCGCCCTGCTCGTCGTCGCTGGCATCGTTCCGCTCGTGACGGCGTTGGCTGGCCACCCCATGGCCGCCGCAGTGCTCGCCTGGCAGGTCGCGCTCTTTGGTGCCGTGGTGCTCGGTCTCGCGCCGATGTCCGGCATCGTAAGCGAGGAGCTCTCGCGCGGGCTGGTGCTCTTCTGGGCGCAGAAGGGGCGGTCGGTCCGTCGCTTCTATCTCGAACGGTACCTGGCACGACAGGGCGCTGTGCTCGGCGCGGTTGCCGTGCTGCTCGCGTTGATTACTGCCGTGCCACTCGTGGGGGGTGACGTGCCATGGGGCACCATCCGCTCGCTCATCGTCGTCGTCCCCCTGGTCGCGTTGCTGCTCGCGAGCATCGTCTTTGCCATGTCGAGCATGGGGCTCTCGCGCGACGTGCTGGCAACACTCACGTACCTGCTCGTCAGCGGGCTCATCGCGTTCAATCTCCGAGGGCGCGCCGGCGTGCAATGGGACGTGGCGCGCACACTGCTCTTCCCGTTCGACGGCATCGGCGCGCTCTACTTCGGTGGCGAGAGCAGCAACCCGTGGCGCGCGGCGGCGACGCTCATCGGACAGATCATTGCCTGGAGCGCGATCGGCTGGTACGTGGTCGACCGCGCCGCACGCGCGCGGCTCGCCCAAGGGAGCGCGACCTGATCGGCCGTGGTTCCTGGCGGCCCACCGCCTTGCGACGGGCCGAGTCGGGCTCGACTTTGGGCGATTCGCCCACAGCCTCCACCCGGCGCCCGCATGACTCGACCATCCCGCTTCGCAGCGCTCATCGTCGCGCTTGGCATCACGCTCCCGCTGCATGCACAGGCCGTTCGCCATCCGCTCGACGGCCTCACCGCGCGCGAGCACTGGCAGCTCTACGAGATCCTGCAGGCCTCCGGCCGCCTCGACTCGACCTTTCGCCTGTTGTACGCCGGCCTCAAGGAACCGCCCAAGAGCGAGGTGCTCGCATGGACGCTGGGCCGACCCATTCGCCGTGAGGCGCTCGTCCACCTGACGCAGGGCAAGTCGGGCTTCGAAGCCGCGATCGATCTCACCGCGCGCCGAGTGACGGACTGGAAGCAGGTGCCGGCGCGCCAATACATGGGAAGTCGCGCCGAGTCGAACGCCGCCGGTGCGCTCGCCCTCAAGGACCCACGTGTGCGCGCCGCGATCACGCGGCGCGGCATCACCGACTTCACGCACGTCAGTTGCGGTCCCGCCAACAACGGTTACTTCGACCTCCCCGAAGAGCGCGACCGGCGCGTGCTGCACGTGACGTGCAGCGATGACCGCGGCCGCGTCGCCGGGTACAGCGAATCGATCGACGGACTCGTGGCGGTCGTTGATCTGACGCGCGACACCGTGCTGCGCGTACTCGATCTCCCCGGCGGCGCACGTACCGGCCCCGTGGGCGACCACGACCCAGAAGGCGTGGGCACAACGCGTGCGCCGCTCAATGCCGTCGAGATGGTGCAGCCGCGCGGCCCCACATACACGCTCGACGGACAGACCGTCACGTGGCAGAACTGGTCGTTCCACTTCCGCATGGACCAGCGACTCGGCCTCGTGCTCTCGCAGGTGCGCTACAAGGACGGTGATCGGCAACGCTCCGTGCTCTACCAGGCGTCGCTCTCGGAGCTGTTTGTCCCGTACATGGACCCGAGCGACCCGTGGAACTACCAGGGCTACTTCGACCTCGGGACGTACCCGTCGATCTTCGGCGGTATCGCGAGCTCGCTCGAGGTCGGCGTCGAATGCCCACGGTATGCGACGTACTTCCACAGCATCGTGGTGACCGACAAGGGACGCCCGCGCGAGCGGCAACGCACGAGTTGCCTCTTCGAGCGCAACGGCGGCGATGTGGCGTGGCGGCACACGCGTGATGGCGGCACCATCACCGAAGCGCGCGCGCGTACCGACCTCGTGCTGCGCATGCACATGAATGCGGGCAACTACGACTATCTCTTTGACTGGGTCTTCGGGCAGGATGGCGCGCTCACGGTCAACCTCGGCGCGACGGGTATGGATCAGGTGAAGCCGGCGACGGGCACCGACGCCGACACGCGCTACGGTCGCCGCATCGCCGACAAGCTCATCGGCATCAATCACTCGCATTTCTTCTCGTTCCGGCTCGATCTCGACGTCGACGGTCCATCCAACTCGCTCGTCGTCGAGAAGCTCGAGCGGCAAACGCTCCCGGCCGACAATCCGCGCCGCAGCATCTGGGTCGCCAACACGCTCACCGCGCAGACCGAACGCGATGGACAGCGCCACTCGCCGATGACCGCGCCGGAGCTCTGGCGCATCACCAACACCGGTGTGAAGAACCCGTACGGTGATCCGGTCGCCTACGAGATCGAAGGGCACGGTGCGATGTCGCTGCTCGCGCCGGACGACTACATGCAGCAGCGTGCCGGGTTCACCAACCACACGCTGTGGGTCACGCCGTACGCGGCAGACGAGCGCTTTGCCGCCGGTGACTACCCCACCAACAGCGTCGCCGGCGACGGGCTCCCCAAGTGGACCGCCGCCAATCGCGCCATCGCCAATCGTGACATCGTCGCCTGGCTCACGCTCGGCTTTCACCATGTGCCGCGTCCCGAAGACTGGCCCGTGATGCCCACGGCGTGGCACAGCTTCGCGATCCGTCCCGTGGGCTTCTTTGCGAAGAACCCGGCGATCGATCTGCCCAAGCTGCCGTGACGTCACGTGCATCCACGCGCCGCTGATGTCGTCGCGCATTCTGCTCTGGTCCATCACGTCGGCGCTGGCGGGCTTCCTCTTCGGCTTCGATACCGTCGTCATTTCGGGTGCCGAGCAGACCATCCAGCAGCTCTGGGGGTTGAGCGCGGCGGTGCACGGCGTGGCGATGGCGTCGGCCCTCTACGGTACGGTGATCGGCTCACTGCTGGGTGGGTGGCCCGCCGATCGCTTCGGGCGACGGGCCACGCTGCTCGGCATCGGGGTGCTCTACCTCGTGGGCGCGCTCTGGAGTGCGTTCGCGACAGATGTGGTGTCGTTCATCATCGCGCGTGCGCTCGGCGGACTCGGTATCGGCCTCTCCACCGTCGCGGCACCGCTCTACATCGCGGAGATCGCGCCGGCATCGCGACGTGGCCTGCTCACGGGGATGTTCCAGGTTAACATCGTCTTCGGGATTCTGGCCGCGTTCCTCTCCAACGCGCTGCTCGCGGGGGCGGGCGCGAACGCGTGGCGATGGATGCTGGGCGTGGCGGCAGTGCCATCGGTGCTCTATGCGGTGGCGTGCTGGTTCATTCCGGAGAGCCCACGCTGGTTGCTCACGCGCAAGGGAGACCGCGCGGCGGGGGTTCGTGTATTGCAGTTGATCGAGCCGGATGCGGCGGCCGACGTGATCACCGCGCGCGCGGAGGAGATCCTCGCGCATGCGCGCACCGATACGCGGACCGACCGCTTCTGGACATCGGCGCTTCGCACGCCCATCGCGCTCGCGTTCCTGGTCGCGTTCTTCAACCAGCTCTCGGGCATCAACGCGATTCTCTACTTCGCGCCGCGCATCTTCGCGATGACCGGGCTCGGTGATCGCGCCGCGTTGCTGCAGTCGATCGGGATTGGTGTCACCAACCTCGTGTTCACCTTCGTCGGCCTGCAGCTCATCGATCGGCTGGGCCGCCGTACGCTGCTCACCGTCGGCTCGTTCGGCTACATCGCATCGCTCGGGCTGGCGTCGTGGGCCTTTGCCACCGAGCGCTACAGTCTCGTGCCCGCGTGCATCTTTGCCTTCATCGCGTCGCACGCGGTGGGTCAGGGCACGGTGATCTGGGTCCTCATCTCCGAGGTCTTCCCCAATCGGCATCGCGCCGCCGGGCAGGCGCTCGGCTCATCCACGCACTGGGTGTTTGCCGCGCTGCTCACGACGTTCTTCCCGGTCATGGTGGAAGCGATTCGGCCGGCGACGGTGTTTCTGTTTTTCTGCGGGATGATGGTGTTGCATCTGGTTTGGGTGCGGTTGCTCGTGCCGGAGACGCGCGGACGGTCGCTCGAGGCGATTCAGGATCAGCTCACGGCAGGGTAAGCTGAGCTCATCGGCGTGTCTACCGTGCACATGCGCGCGGGTGTGCCCCAGCACGCGTGCACAGATTCGGTCACATTCGGCGTTGTCCGATAGCGGCGCGCCCTACGCGGCGCTCCACTCCGACGCTCACCGTGGCAGCACGCGAATCGGCTGCACGCCGAGTACCCGCGCATCGGGCAACGGCCCCACGCGGAATTCCACCTCGAGCTCGCCCGGCTCCACTGGCGTGATCTCGAGGTCATGCGTCTCACCGATCGAGACGAGCTGCGAAAACACACGCATCGTGCGGAGCGCCGCGGGAACGTCCGCACCATCCTTGGCCACGAGTCGCCACGGCGCGGCCACACCGCCCCGCTTGAGCCACGCGCGTACGCCGGAGCGGCGCAGCGTCATGTTGATCAGGCGCAGGCGCGCCGTGTCCCCCGCCCGCACGACAATCGGCACTGCGCGTTCATGCGCGTTCACATACACGCGCTGGGACGCCTCGCGTTGATCGGCGGGCGAGCTGAGGATGATGGGATGATCGCTCACCGCGTCGAATGGCGCATCCGGCGCCTGCACCACCAACGCGCCGGCCAGGCCCGCCGCCTGCTGCCGATCTTCATCGTGGTGGGTGTGATAGATGAACGTTCCAGCGCGGGGCGGCGTAAAGCGCACATCGAACGAATCGCCCGGCGCAAGCAGCGGCGTCACGCGCTTCCCCTCCCCACTGAAGCCCGGCACCCCGTCGTAGTAGGCCTCCAGCTCGATGCCGTGCCAGTGCACCACCGTGGGTTCGCGCAGCCGATTGACCACGGTGATGCGTACGGGCACGCCACGAGTGAGCACCAGCGTGGGCGATGACACCCGACCGGAGTCCGGCGCAGGCTCTGTGCCGGCTTCGTGAATGGCATAGCTGAACAGTGGTGCAGCGGCCGTGCTGCCGATGTTCTCGCGCACCAGGAGCCGCAGTCGTCGTCTTCCGGTCTCGCTCGATGCGTCCTCCCGCAGTGCCATGCGTGCAACGACCCCCCGCGCTGTCACCGACACGCCGACGACAAGACCACTCATGCCCGACTGCGCGTGGGATGACGCGGTTCCATGCGCGGCGTGCGGCCCCTCGCTATCGGGTGGCAGCCCGAGTGTCGATCGCGGACCAAAGTGCTCCGGGATATGGCAGTGAAAGAGCCACTGGCCAGCGCGCTCGGGCATCCACGCCATGGTGAACGTCGCGCCCATGTTTGCGGCCTCTGTCACGACGAGGGGTGCGCGATCGGCGGTAAGCAGCGTATCCGTGGTGCCGTCACCGCGCGAGGTGACGCGAAAGTAGAAACCATGCAGATGCATCGGGTGCAGATCGCCAGACGCATTGATCACGCGCCAGCGCACCGAATCGCTCACCGCCGCATGGAGGCGTTCGGTGTGTGGCCAGGAGCGCCCGTTCACCACGCCGAGGACGCGATGCCGCGGCACGAACGCGCGCGCGACCGTATCGGTCCACATGCCGAGCACGAAGATGCGATCTGGCGGGACGACACCGCGCGGATCGACGACGATCGCACCGGTCAGTTGGGCATCGAGACCCGTGCGGAACGAGATCACGCGCCGCGACGTGGTCCCCCAGTAGTAGTACGTCCCCGGCGCATCGAGGCGGAAGCGCAGTGTACGCGTGTCGCCTGGTGCGAGCACGACGGTCGCCGAGTCGGCGGGGGCAGCGAGGGGGCGTTGATGCAAGCCGGCGACGCGAACCGTATCGCCGGTCAGTGCGCTGCGTACGGTCACGAGGACCGTCGTGCCCACCGCGACGCGGACCAGAGGCCCCGGTACGCTCGCGCGCTGCCCCTCTTCGGCGAACGCGGGAATCATTACCCCCGGTCCGCTCGCGCCATTGGGGTGCCACTCGCCTTGCTGCACAACGAGCGAGAGCCGGAGCGTGTCGCGCGCGTATCGGCCGGCGGGACGGCGGTTGTCGTTGGGGTCGATCGCTGCGTCATCGTGAGGTGTGGACCGCATCCGTGCCGGCACGGCGACACCCGACGTGCTGTGCACGCCCGGGGGAGCGGCCCCGAACTGCACTGCCAGCCCTACCGTAAGCACGCGCGCGACTCGAAGCATTTGATCACACTCCCGACGCAGCAGGAAGGGTGAGCATCACTCCCGTCTCGCCGTGCCGCAAGACATGCCGGCGCCGGACCGTTTGGCCACCCCGGCAGCCCGTCATCGCGAAGCAGCGACTCGCCGCACTGCCTCTGGAAGATTCGCGCGCATGCGCCCACGTTCCCGCGTCCCGTTGTGGCGTGCGCGGTCGACCACGTCCGTTCACCGCCGACGCGCGCCAGCGACGCACGTCCCCGACTCCCACCGATGGTCCTCATTGCACTCGGGCGCTCGCGCCTCGATCACCAACGGCACGGCGTATCCGCATGACCCATCGCATCGTGGGGATCGGTGAGCTGCTGTGGGATGTGCTACCATCGGGTCCGCAGCTGGGCGGCGCGACGGCCAACGTGGCGTTTCATGCGGCAGGGTTGGGAGCGCGCGCGGCGATCGTCTCGCGCGTCGGGCAGGACGCGCTGGGCGAGCGTGCGGTGATGACCTTGCGACGTGCTCACGTGGAAACGGCGTGCGTCGGGCGCGACGCCGAGGCACCCACCGGCACGGTGAGCGTCTCGGTGGACGCGGCGGGCCAACCCGGCTATGCGATCGCCGAGCAGGTCGCGTGGGATCGACTCGTGATCGACGCCGATGCGCAGCGTCTGGTCTCGTCTGCAGATGCCGTATGCTTTGGCACGCTCGCGCAGCGCGCGACGACGTCTCGGCACGCGATCCAGTCGCTCGTCGGTGAGACAGCGCCCGCTGCGCTCCGCGTCTTCGATGTCAATCTGCGCCAGCACTACTGGACCCCCGACGTGCTCGAGCAGTCGCTCGTGCTGGCCAACGTGCTCAAGGTGAACGAGGAAGAGCTCCCCGTGTTGGCGCGCACGTTTGGCCTCGAGGGTTCCGTGCTCGATCAGCTCGATACACTCATGGATCGGTGGTCGCTCTGGGCCGTCGCCCTCACGCGCGGTGCGCGCGGCAGCGTGCTGCTCGATGTGCGCGGCGCCGTCGAGCATCCCGGACTCGCCGTGACGGTAGGCGACGCAGTAGGCGCAGGCGATGCCTTCACCGCCGCGCTGATGCTCGGATTGCTCGCCGAGTGGGAACCGACGGAGATCAATGCGCGCGCGAACGCCGTGGCCGCCGCAGTGGCATCACAGCGTGGAGCGATGGTCCCCCTCCCCGATGATGTTCGCACCCCGTTCCTGGAGCTGTCGTGACCACACCGGTGACTGTTGTACCGCTTGCGTTCAAGGACGCTGCCCCTGGCTTTCGCACCGTTGATCTGTTCCACGGCGAGCTGCCGCTCGAGCCGTTCCTCGTCTTCACCGAGTTCCACATGTCGCGGGCCATCTTCGGGCCGCACCCCCATGCGGGCATGACGGTGGTGACGTACATGCTGCCCGACAGCGCCGGTGGCTTTCTCAATCGGGACAGCTTCGGTGACCGCAGTCGTATCGGACCCGGTGCGGTGCACGCAACGCAGGCAGGAGCCGGCATCATGCATGACGAGTTCCCAGAGCCTGCTGGCATTGACTGCCACGGCATGCAGATCTGGATCAATCACGCCGATGCAGATCGCTTCGTTCCGCCCAAGGCGATGCATGCGGACGGTGCGGCAATTCCGGAGCGCGAGGTGGGTGCGCACCACGTGCGGGTCGTGCTCGGCGCGTACGGCGCTGCCGTCTCACCCATTGCGCTCGTGACGCCGGTGGGACTGCTCGACGTGACGCTGCGCGGCGCAACTCCGTTCGCGCTGCCCGATGCGGCGACGCGATTCGTGTACGTGCTGCGCGGGCGTGTATCGGTTGATGGTGTGTCGGCAACGGCACCGGCCCTGCTGATCGCCGACGCCTCGGCGGGATCGCTTGCGCTCACGTCGGAGAGCGATGACAGTCAGGTGCTCATCGCGAGCGGCACGCCGCACGGCGAGCCGATCGCGCACGGCGGGCCGTTCGTGGGCACCACGCCGGCGCAGATCAGCGAGATGCGGCGGCGGTTTGGCAGCGGGGCGATGGGGCAGTTGGCGGCGGCGGGGTGACCGCACCACTACACGGCGCGGAGCGCATCACGGCGCCATCAGCAGCGCCGCGCCGAGCATGATGGACGTGAGCCGCCCCGTCGCCTTGTCAGCCGTGTACACATACGCAATCGGAAACTCCTCGCGCCCATCGTCGTAGCGCAGACGCACCCCGAACGGCGTCAGCGTGTACGTGCCGGTATCTCGACGTGCGGCACCTCCGGCGGCGTTACCGGACGCCATGGCCGAGCTCACCGATCCCGCAAAGCGGCCATCGCGCGAGAACCGGATGCCACGCGTCCGCACACCGGCAACGCTGCCGCCGACCATCGTGTTGCCACCCCCCGTCGTGCGGGAGAACGCGCCGTCGAGCGGGCCACGCACTGAGAGTGACGTCATCGGCGCGCCCGCGTTTACCTCACCGCTGCCATCGGTCCACCGTACGATGACGTCGTTGCCACGACGGCTCCATCGTCCCCAGCGATCGACCTCGGTGCGACGGGACTGCTCGAGATCGATCGCCGCGGGGGCGAGTTCCGGATCGCGATACGCCGTGCCGTCGGTAAGCAGGAGGGCCAGATCGGCGCCGATGTAGACCTCGAGCCCGTTGATGCCGTACATGGTGCGCGTCGCGTCTTTCCAGTAGAGCCCGGCCACCATGGAGTCGGGAACGCCGCGCCCCGGCGCCGCGATGGTCGTCACGGCTGAAGAGCGGCTTCGTCCGCGCTCCCCACGCGGCGGACGTGCCGATCCCGATCGGGACGACGTCCACGCGGTGTCCGACGGTGTGCGGGCCGTGTCAATCGCCGCACTCGCCATGGAACTACTCCCGGCCCAGACGTTGGCCTCACGCAGCATGCGCAGCTCGGGGCCAAACTTCGCCGCCAGATCAAAGTCGCGTTGCGCGAGAATCGCGCGCAGTGTCCCGCCTGTCACGCGCAGCGGAACCGTTCGCCGCACGCGCGGCGCGAGCCGCGCATCGAACGTTCGCTGCATCTGCTCCCACGCTGAAGCACCAAATGCCTCCTGCAGTCGCGACTCGGCGTCAGCCGGGAGTTCGTAGCGCGACAGCCAGCGCTCGAACGCGTGGCGGGTGCTGTCGGCAGCGGCTGGCGCGCGCGTGGCGATCTCGTCGCGCAGCGTGCGAGCGATGAGGACTGTGCCGCCGACGGCGGAGATGGCACGGGTGACGTCGGCCGGTGCCGCAGGACGTGCTGCGCTCGATTGTGCGTTCACGGTCGCGGCACATACAAGCAGCATCATGATCGAGAGCGCACCGAGCCGCTCGGCGTGGGATCGTGGACTCATGCAACGCATGCGCTCAAGGAACCGGGCCGTCACCGCGTGCCCGACGGGATACGCGCTACCACGTGCGCAAGCTCGCCAGCCGTACGCATCTGCCTCGTGATGCGGATCACAATGGTCCAGCATCGGGTGGCGCCTCTCATCCGGGAGGGGCGAGCGGATGTATCGTGAGTAGATGCAGGCTCGATCACACGTGCGCCTCGCGTTCGTCATCGCATGCCACACGGGCGCACTCGCGCTCACGCCCGGTACCTCGAGTGCCCAGCGGGCGGGACTGCACCCCCGTGAAGGCCACGGCGCTGCCGCACGCGTGGAGCCTCGCCAAGGTCGGTCCTGCTCGACAACGTATCGCGCCACCAGAGGGGCCATCGTCGGCGGCCTGCTTGGAGGCGCCGTCTACCTGTTCGCCATCAATCGCGATTCCGACGCGGTCGACTACTACTTCCCGATCACGCCGATCGTCATGGTTGGGCTTGGAGCCGCGCTCGGCGCGGGGGCGGCGGCGTTGTACGATCCGTGCGCGACAGCGTCGCCGTCTGCCACCTTCGATCCGATGCGCGTGGGAGCGGATGCCCAGTCATCGCCGGACCGCGCGTCGCGTGCGCTCCGCGTCGGGAAGTCGCTAACCTCTGCACACGACGCACGAGGGGAGCAGCGCTGCGCCGGGCCATTGCTGGACTTCACCACCTGCGCACGCCTCCAGCGATCGGTATCACGCGCGGGGGCAGACGCGAACGTCCTCAGCGCGCAGTGGCTCGCATTGCTCCCGTAGCAGCCGTCCGTG
>JALOPS010000302.1 GCA_025453745.1 Gemmatimonadaceae bacterium | reverse complement strand
CGCGCGGTAGGCTATCATGATGCGCGAAACTGCCGAATCGCCCGCGGTGCGGACCGGCGTCGGTTTTATTGGGCTGGCGATTGTGGCGCTCGGGCTGGCGCTCTTCGCGCTTGTGATTGTGCTCAGGCCCGCGCGCGCGGACCGCTACCCGGTGATCGATGTGACGACTGGCCATCCAGCACCGGACGTCGAGCACTTCTGCCTCGCGAAGATTGGGTACCGAAAGAACTGCGCCTTCGTCAAACGGGGCACCGTGATCGTGAATCCCGATAGCATCTCGTTCAGGGCCGTCGAGGCACGCGGAGAGTTCGAGGAGCAGCTCCCCAATGCCATACGCAGGGCCGACATCCTCGTCGTCGTTGCGATCGGCGTGGTCGTGCTCGGATTGTCCATCCACCGGTTCGGTGACAAGCTCTGGTGAGAACGCAGGTGACTGGTCCCTCCTTGGTACCACGGTCACCGCGCCGGTCTCGGTCGCGGGCGACAGGAGGCACGGTCCGTTGAACTCTACGACGGAAGGGTCGACTGGCGCTCCATGGCGCTGGCGCCCACTGAGTTGACGCCGCGTCCCCCGGTGATGAGGTCACGCGCGCCAGGTCGCCTGCATCTCGGGCACGCCCGCGCATAAGCGCATCGTCCCGGAGGGGCCGGCTACATCACCCACCGGCGTCGTGCCGATGGCGCCTTGCACGCCGGAGCCCGGACGCGCACAATCGTATCGGTTCCGCCTCATAACCTCGCGCCGTCCGCTCCGCCACTCTTGAGTGCTCCCCCGATGCCGACACCGTTCCCTCGGCGGCGGTCATCCGTACCAGTTCCCCGATGACCGATCGGCCCGAGACCGCCGCAAACGCCGATCCGTCCACCGGGCCCGCTGCGGCAGGCCCCCGCATCGGCGCCTACCGCCTGATCCGCGAGCTTGGACGCGGTGGCATGGGCGTGGTGTACGAGGCCGAATCTGAGCCGGACGGGCGGCGCGTCGCGCTCAAGCTGCTGGCCGACCGGCTGCAGGAGGAGGAGGCCCGCGCGCGCTTCCTGCGCGAGGGGCGCCTTGCGGCCGGGCTGATGCACCCGAACGCGGTGTACGTTCACGACCCCGCAGTGGAGGGCTATTCAGAGTCTAGTGTTCACGGCGAAGGTGATCACGCTGCGAGCTACTACCGGTCGCCAACCTGCAGCGCACGCTGCGCCTTCGCTCGCCGCAGCTTCCAGCAGCCGCACAGTGCCCTGACGTTCGCCCACACGCATCACGCTGTACTTCAGTAGTGCGAACCTTCTCCTCAGTCTCCAGATCTAGCGGGGCTGCACAGGCACTCTGCCGTTTGGCGCGAAGCCCCGTAGGACGCTGCGTCCTGACAGTCCCCAGAGCATACCTTGAGTGCGGGTACCAGCCAGAGCTGGTGAGCATGCGAAGGTGTTTGCGAGTGTCACGAAGACCGTACCGTTCCATCGGGTGACCGGACCGCCGCAAGAGCCGAAGTACACGTCGTTTGGGCCGGAACCCCATACGCTTTGGAATTGAGAACGGTTTTCTGGGAAATCGGCGACGCGCGTCCACGTACTACCATCGAAGTGAAGCACCGTGTTGCGCTCGCCCACAGCCCAGACATCACTTGGGTTGCTTCCCCAAACCGCACGCAGGGTGTTGGTTGTGGGCGTTTGTGTAACTTGCCATGTCGCGCCGTTGAAGCGCGCCACACGGCCGCTCGTACCAACAGCAAAAACGTCATTCGGGCCCAGCCCATACACCCCGAGCAGCGTCGTGCCCGGCACGATGTTGCGCGCGCCGCTCCAAGTGAGCCCATTCCAGCGCAGCACAGTGCCGCCCTCACCCACTACGAATACGTTGTCGGCGCTTGCGCCCCACGTAGAATACAGGCGGAGGGTGCCAACAAGACTCGGGTAGCTGACCCACGTGCCACCCATGTATCGGTACATCGTCCCGCCACCGCCCACTGCGACGCTACCTTCGCCGGTGGGACTGCACCACAGGCCATAAATCATGCGCGGATCGTTCTGCTGTGATGTCCAGCTACTCCCGTCGAAGCGATCGATCCGGCCGAGGTGCCCACCCAAGAACACCACGCCGTTCTCATTCGCACAGGCGGCGTTGTAGCGTTGGTCGAGTTGCTCCAGGGAAAACCTCCCCTCATTGTTCGCGCGGAGGATGATGCCGTCGGAGCCGGCGAGCAGCGCGCCATCGGGAAACCCGACCCCGTGTAACTGATCAAATCCGTCTCGATCCCCGATGTCAGCCTCGATACTTCCAAGAACGATGGCCCCGTTCACGATGCGATCGATGCTCCCGGAATTCCCCGACGCCACCCAGCCCAGCGCCATCGTTCGCCACAGGCCAGACACGAACGATGTCGAGCGGCCAATGCGCTGCCAGCTACCGTCGACCAGTTCGAACACCGGTAAGTCCGTTACGGCAGTGTCGCCGGTAAACCCGGCGAGATAAGCCGCGTCGCCCTCGCCGTACAGGGCAGTCGCATTGAACTGTGGCGGTACGTTCATGGGGGTCCACCGCGTTCCGTCGAAACGCAGCACTGCGCTCCCACTCCCGGCCGCATATATCTCATTTGCGCTGCGTCCCCAGACTCGATTAAGCCGCTGTGTGGTGCCGGATGCCTGCACCGTCCATGTGCTTCCATCGAAAGCCGCGATGTACCCATTGGCTCCCACGGCCCACGCGCGATCGCCCAGCGCCCAAACGTCGACAAGAGGATGCGCTGGGCGGAAACTCTGGGTGGTCCACTCTGTGCCATCCCAGCGGGCGATGTTGCTTCCCACTGCCCACACGTTCGACGGCGAGGTCCCGCCGACGCCCGCCACACCCCAGGGCCCCACGCTATGCGTAGTCCATTGCGTGCCGTTCCAATGGAATAGCTGGGAGGACGCGACGACCCACACGTCTGAGATCGCACTCCCCCACATGTCCTGCGTGACGCCGTAGAACGACGGGAACGGGTGCAGTCTTCGTGACTCCCATCGCACTGCGGCCTGAAACGGCGACACTGAGACCGTTGATGTGGCCCGCTGAAAGCTGTCCGCCACCGCGATGGCAGTAAGGGTGGTGGTTCCGCGAGTGATCGCCGTGAGACGACCGGCATCGTCCACTCGTAGTACAGCCGTGTCACCACTGCGCCAGCGAACCGTGCTCACAAAGCCGGTCTCGATCTCCATCGTGGCGCGCGCCGAGTCCCGACTCGTTTCCACCAAAGGCGCGGTCGGCAGCACCACGGTAATCGCGCGCACGGGCGTCACGGCCACGATAAGGCGAAGCGACAGCGACTCGCGGGTGACACTGACCACCGCAGTACCCGGGCGTCTAGCTAGAAGATGGCCGGGGCTGGTGACGCGGACAATGGAGGTGTCGGAGGAGCTCCACGTGTACGCGCGTCCCCGCAGTGTGTCGCCGTGCGCATCTAGCCCCACAACCAGCGGCGCGATCACATCATTCACGCGCGGCCGAATTATCGTATCAGGTGAGGCCAGCCGCTGCGCGGCGCGGAATGAAATCAGAGGCGTATTCACCACCGCGCCGCGGGTGACCGGGAGCGGGCCCACGCCTGCGCTGTCCACGGGGCGGGCGCCCTGCAGCAGCAGGATGTCTACGCGCAGCGGACAACCTCCACCACCAGTCTCCGCAAGGCAGTCGGTGATGTCCACCGGCACCATCACCTCGCGTACGGTGGAGTCGGCCGACAGCCGCTGGCGCGCGAGCACTACAAGACTGTCATGTCCGCGCGCCGTATGAGCCACGCGCACCTCGAAGTCCTGCGGAGCGGTGCTTGTCATCACCTGCAAGCGAACGCCGGTGAGACCATCTGCCATTGTGGGCTCGTGCGTCGTGCACGCCTCGAGCAAGAGGATGCCAACTAATAATGTCACCAGCAATACGCAGAGCGACGCGCGCACCGGAACTGCGAATACTGAGTTCGTCATGAGCGGGTTTGCGTGGGCCCTACCGTTTGGAGCGATTCCACATCGGAAGCTTGCGGAATGAACTGCCGAGTCGAAAGCCGCCGGCCGGCTCACCCACGATGCTGCCATTACAGGGGCCATCTACGACCGTCGAACAATCGACGCGGGTCGAACTTACGATCATGGTGTCACTCGTGCCAGCGCCGTCGACGTAGACGTCGGTGCGGTTCCCCCAGATGTCGTGACGTGACGACATGCCGGTGTCGGCGCGGGCGGCTTCAATCGGTCGGCGCAACACCTTCAGGTTAGAGGTGCCAATGGGCCGACCCGCTGGCTAGATGACGCTGTTGACGAAAGGGATGCGACGCGCTCTCCAGGGGCTCCCTCGCTTCGGCGCGAACTCGAGCGTCAGTTCTGGGCACAGATGACCACGGGGATCACCAACGAGAAGGTTGCCGAGGCGGTGGGTCGCTCATCGGCACTCCGCCCTCGTTCAGCGCTTCCCGCCAGCCATCGAGAAGGCACGAGCCAAACAATCGCTTGTCGCGTGAGGTCCTAACCTCACGCGGCTCTTCTGAGCCGGGTGAAGTCTAGCTGTCAGGCTTGATCGCGCGTTCGCGCACCCCCGAGCCAGACACCACCAACCGATGCGCTAGCGCGACGAGCGAATCGCTCCCGCGCACCGGGCGCATCTTACGGACTTCGGAATCGTTGTTGCCGTCGCCGACGAGCTGCATCCGCACACCGGCGAAGGGCACCTTCTCGCCAGCAGGTATGCCAAAGAGGCAGCGAAACCAAGTGCGCCACGAACGGCGGTGAGCAACAGGCGTTCGGAGAATAGATGAGATCTACAGTCAGCGAGTGCGCGGACCGACGGAGATAAACACCGTGGCGGCTCGGAACGCCGCGTCCTGCAGCCCGGTCCTCAAGTTGCCCTGTTCCACGCGCCCGCTGAGTCGCCACACGGCACTGCCAGCCGGGAGCCGCAACGAAAGGCCACCCCCGATCGCACTCACACCGGCGGTTGCGATGGTAGGATC
The DNA here is from genome assembly GCA_025453745.1 of Gemmatimonadaceae bacterium. Lineage (GTDB taxonomy): Bacteria > Gemmatimonadota > Gemmatimonadetes > Gemmatimonadales > Gemmatimonadaceae > JALOPS01. The sequence continues at coordinate 96 of JALOPS010000302.1, read as the reverse complement.
GATATCGAGCCCACTCTGGCTGCGGAGATCACCGGTGAGTTCGAGCCCCAACCGGCGCGGATGACCGATTCCCAGCCGCAACGCGAGATCGACAAA
>JALOPS010000301.1 GCA_025453745.1 Gemmatimonadaceae bacterium | reverse complement strand
CGCGGCGCGATGCCGCGCGCGATGCACTGGCACTCCTGCGCGAGGGGGCGCGGCGCGATCGGGTGCGCGCGGCGGCCGCCGAACGCGCGGGCGCCGAGGCGGCGACCGAGCTGGTGCGCGCCACACAGCGCGATCTGGTGCTGCTCGCCCCGGTCGATGGTGTGGTGACGAGCCGCCACGCCGAGATCGGCGAAGTGCTTGCTCCGGGCGCCAGCGCGCTCGTCATCGGTGAGACGCGTGCACCGTGGGCGCGCATCTACGTCAATCAGGCCGTCCTGCCAACGCTGCGCGTTGGCGCACCGGTGATCGGGCGGCTCGATGCGCTCCCCGATCGCAGCTTCACGGGCCGCGTCACCGCGATTGCGACCAAGGCGGAGTTCACGCCGCGTGTGGCGCTCACCGAGCAGGAGCGCGCCGATCTGCAGTTCGCCGTGAAGGTCACCTTCGACGACACCACCGGCACGCTCAAGGCCGGACTGCCCATCGTCGTGCGACTCGGCGCGCGCGCGGGCTCGTGAGCGAGGCGCCCGCGGTGGTCACGCGCGGGCTCGCCAAGCACTTTGGCGCGCTCGTCGCCGTGGCGGGGTTGGATCTCGAGATTCGCCGTGGCGAAGTCTTCGGCATGCTCGGTCCCAACGGCTCGGGCAAGACGACGACCATTCGCATGCTCTGCGGCCTCGTGGCGCCTACAGCCGGCACCGCGACGGTGGTAGGGTTCGACGTCGTGCGCGACGCCGAAGCGATTCGCGCGCGCATCGGCTACATGTCGCAGCGCTACGGTCTCTACGATGATCTCACCGTCTACGAGAACCTGCGCTTCTATGCATCCATCTATGGCGTCGTCGGTTCCACGCGCCGCGAACGGCTCGACGCCCACATGGCGCAACTCGGCCTGACCGCACGCCGCGATCAGCTTGCCGGCACCTTGAGCGGCGGCTGGAAGCAGCGACTCGGGCTCGCCTGCGCGACGGCCCATCATCCCTCGCTCATCTTCCTCGACGAGCCCACCGCAGGCGTCGACCCCGCCGCGCGACGCACGTTCTGGGAGACGATCTATGCCCTGGCGCGCGACGGCACGACGATCGTCGTGACCACGCACTACATGGACGAGGCCGAGCGGTGCGAGCGGTTGGCGTTCTTGTCGAGGGGACAGTTGATCGCCGTGGGGACGCCGGGCGATGTCACGCGACAGTTCAATCAGCCGACCATCGAAGAGGTGTTCATCGCGCTGCAGCGCCAGGACGAAGGCGGCGTGCGGGCATGAGCGCGGTCCGCGATCGACTCGCGCGCTGGCGCTTCTGGCCGATGCTCTGGAAGGAGTTCATCCAGATGCGGCGCGATCGTCTGACGCTGCTCATGATGACCGCGCTGCCTGCCGCACAACTGCTGCTCTTCGGCTACGCGATCCAGACCGACGTGCGCCATCTCCCCATGGTGGTGCTCGACGAGTCGCGCTCGCAGGCGAGTCGCCAGCTCACGCAGGCGATGGTGACGAGCGATGTGTTCCGTCTGGTCGGCGAGGTCGCCACGCGCGGAGCCGCACGCACCGCGGTGGAACGGGGCACGGCCCGCGCGGCCCTCGTCATTCCCCCGGAGTACCATCGGGACATCGCGCGGCGCGCGACCGCGCGCGCGCAACTGCTCGTGGACGCGGCCGACCCGCAGGCCTCGGCGAGTGCGATGTCGGGCGCGCAGCTCGCGGCGCAGGCGCTGGGAGCGCAGCTCCTCGCGGAGCGCATCGGGACCGGTGGCGCGACGCTCGCGGCACCCATCGAGTTGCGCGTGCGTCCGTGGTACAACCCCGAGCAGCGGAGCGCACTCTTCATTGTGCCCGGCGTCGTCGGCGTGCTGCTGACGATCACGATGACGCTCATCACGTCCACCGCCATCGTGCGCGAGCGGGAGCGGGGAACGCTCGAACAGCTCATCGTCACGCCCATCGATCGCACCAGCCTGATGCTGGGCAAGCTCGTGCCGTTCGTGCTCGTGGGGTATGTGCAGATGTCCGTGGTGCTCACGTTGGGGCATCTGTTCTTTCGCGTGCCGGTGGAAGGCTCGCTGGCGCTGCTCTACGCGCTGGCGCTGGTCTTCATCGTCGCCTCGCTCGGCGTGGGGCTGCTCATCAGCACCGTCGCACGCACGCAGGCGCAGGCGATCCAGTTGAGCTTCTTCTTCATGCTGCCGAACATCCTCCTCTCCGGCTACATCTTCCCGCGTGTGGCGATGCCCGAGCCCGCGCAGTGGCTCGGCGCATTCCTCCCGCTGACCTGGTTCCTCGAGGTGCTGCGCGGCGTACTGCTCAAGGGCGTGGGCGTCGACGCGCTCTGGGACGAAGGGGCGGTGCTCGCGGTGTTTGCCGTCGTGCTGGTGGCCGTCAGCGTGCGGCGCTTTGCGAAGACGTTAGATTGATTGCGTGCATGCGGACGACAGCTCGGGCGACCCGCCGGCGGGAGGTGGGCAGTGGGCCATGCGGCGCGTACGCCTGGGCCAGGAAGAGGAGTACCTGTGGGACGATCGGACCAACGACGAACGATTCGCCGCAGTCTTCACCATCAGTCGCATGGCGTGGGCGTTCCATTATGCCGCCAATCCTCCCACGGAATCTCTCGCAGGCACTGAGCGCCTTTTTCGACGAGGGCGTTGAGTTCCTGGTCGTCGGAGCGGTTGCTGTTGGTGTGCACGATGTGCCGCGTGCGACGGGTGCTCTCGACCTGTGGGTACGACGGACCTCCGAGAACGCCGTGCGGGTGTGGCGAGCGCTGGCCCGGTTCGGCGCGCCGCTCGAGCATGTGGGGCCCGCGGAGTTCGAGGTGGAGGACATGGTGTACCAGTTCGGCCTTCCGCCTGAACGCATCGACGTGATGACGTCGGTATCCGGCGTGACGTGGGAAGAGGCGTGGTCGAGTCGCGTCATGCTGACGCACGACGGACGCAGCATTCCCGTCATTGGGGCTGCAGCACTCATCACGAACACAGAGGCGAGCGGGCGCGCGAAGGATCTGCGCGACGCCGAACGACTGCGGGAGAGCGCTCGCCGGCGCTCATGAGCCATCGGGTGGCGCCGCCGCCCCGCTACCGCGTCCAGAGCGCGATGACCGCGCAGTAGTCCGGATTGGCAAACACGCCGGGGATCTCGCCACGGCCGCGATAGATCTCGACGGCGGCGAGTTCGCCCACGCGAAACTCCGAGAGCACCTCTTCCGCCGTGACGTAGGCCTGCCGCATGCGCGCTTCCTGTTGCGTGGTCGCTTCACGGCTCATGGCGCGCTGATCCTCGAGTTGCAGGTCGGCGCCGCCACCGAGCGTGAACCGATTGGTCTGATCGAAGCCATTCACGAACACGCCCACGCGGCTCGCCGACGAAAACGTCTGCTCGATGCCCTTGTTGCAGCGCAGCATCCCGATGCGACGAATGCCCGTGCCGGCGCCGCCGTACACTTCCACGCCGGGCACACGGCCCAACGCGTCGCCCAGGTCGGTGGTGCGCCAGAGGTCTTCGCCAATGAGATAGTTGCCGCGTCCTTTCGCGTAGCGCGCAAAGAGATCGTCGAAGCGCGCCGAGGCGAGCGCGCCGGGCACGCCGCTTGCGCGGACGGTGCGGGCGGCGAGCTGCTGCACGGAGCGGAGCACGGGATCCCACCGAATGGCCGTGTCGCGCGTGGCCGCAATGGCGCGGTAGAGCGGCGCGTAACCCAGCGTGCGCACGGCGAGCAGCACGCCGCGTGCGGTGATGGGGATGAACAGGCGGTAGCTGCCCGAGGAGTCGGTGCGCGCGACGCGATCGTCGAGGCTGGCGACGATCTCGACATTGGGGAGCGCGCGCTCGCGTTCATCGCGAATCACGCCGCAGATGATGACCTGTGCGGTACCGGCAGCAGCGGCGGGCCCGGCGCATGGCGCGGGCTGTGCCCGCGCGACACACACGCACGCGAGATTCGCGAGCAGGCCGCCAGAGGCGATCCATCGGGACGTCGTCGCCCAGATACCCATCACGTCAAGCCTCTCGCGCGGCCCGCGCACTCGCAAGGCCGCGGCGCACGGCCGGTCACACCGAAGGCGGTTCCGCCGTCATCGCGTCCATACGGCGATCACCGCGCAGTAGGCGGGATTCGCGAAATCGGCGGGGATCTCGGTGATGCCGCGGTAGATCTCGAGGCCGACGACGTCGGCGACGAGAAACTCCTGCAACGTCAGTTCGGCGGGTCCCTGCCCGGGACGCCCTCGCTCGGAGCTATTGGCGATGCCGGGCAGGCTGGTGCGCTCGAATCCGTTCACATACACGCCGATCTGCCCGCTCATGCCGCCCGAATTGCAGCGCAGCTCGGTGAGGCGATCGATACGGTTGGCACTTGCGATGCGCACATTCACCCCGGGCACGCGATTGAGTGCCTCGCCAACGCTCGTGCTGCTCCAGATCTCCTCGCCAACGAGGAACTTGCCGACGCCCTTCTCGCGTCGCGCAAGGAAGTTGTCGTACTGCCACGAATTGAGCACCGAGGGCAGCCCGGAGGCGCGGATGATCTTGGTCGCCAACTGCTGCACGGAGCGAAGCTGCGGGTCCCATGCGAGGATGGTGTGCCGCGCGGGGTCGACTGTGCGATAGGCCGCCGCATACCCCACGCCGCGGGCCACGACAATGAGGCCCGCACGGTCGGCCGGCAGCCCGAGCGTGAATCGCCCTGCCGAGTCGGTGCGCACACTCGCGTCGACGCGTGCGTCCACGGGTGCGACCTCGATGTCGGCGAGCGGACGACCCCGCGTGTCGCGCACGACACCGGTCACCCAGACCCGTTCCACCGCATCGTTGCGCGACGGGACCGGTGCCTCGAGTACGGAGGCCACCACCGCGGACGCGCTCACATCGAACAGATCCATGCTCGCGTGTGCGCTGTCGCTGGCAATCAGCAACTCCGCAGCCGCGGCCTGTTCCGGCCGATCGCTCCAGGTGATTGCCACTTCGCGCGAGCGTTCGCACCGCTCGCCGCGACAGTCGGTTTCGGTGAGCCCCAACGAGGCACCACCGTCGCGACGCAGCGCGAGTCGGAGCTCGGTGTAGCGCCCAC
>JALOPS010000300.1 GCA_025453745.1 Gemmatimonadaceae bacterium | reverse complement strand
CCACGACGGCTACGCGATCAGTCAGCGCCGGCGGAAGATCGTCGAGGAAGTCTTCGGCTGGGCGAAGACGGTCGGGCTGCTCAAGAAGCTCCGGCACCGTGGGCTCCCAAAGGTCGACTGGGTGGTCACCTTCACCTTGGCCTGCTACAACCTGGTGCGGCTGCGGACGCTGACGGCGGGGCCAGCGCCCGCCTGAGGCGCATCCGCGTGGGGCGGAATCGTCGCACGGCGGCCCATACGAGCCCTCGCCGGGCCACCGGCGGGCTGTGTTCGACGCGTCCGCGCGCCGTGTACGCGCGCCCGCGCGCGCCGCCGCCTCGCGTCGCACGAGAGCACCGGGTTCTCCTGCACCCTGCTAACGGCTGAGCTGCGCTCCTTCTCAGACACACCTTAGCGCGGCGGCAGTTCGACATCGAGGCGAACGCTGTCGAGCGGCGTCGCTGCGCTCGCATAAACGAGCCGGATCCACCGTCCTCCAACAACGGTCGCGCCGTCCCATCCCACCACCCCGGCTCGCACCACACGCACGGCGACACAGACCGGCATCGGCGCGAGTGGCGACGTGACGACCGCACGAAAGCTCCCAGAAGAGTCCGTCTCAGGCACACCCCCTGCATTCAAGGGGCGCGCGCCCGTCTGGCAATCTGCGGAGTCCAGATGCGCGCTTGCGCGTACCTTCGCATTCACGACTGGCCGCTGCGCCGCATCAACGACGCGCCCATACACAACGCCACTCGTCAGATCCCAGCCGTCAACGGACGACGACTCGCGGCACCCGGTCGCGCCTACCGCGGCAACGCAGCCGGCCACGGCGAACAAGCGCAAGCGGTGAGCCGTACTCGCGTTGACAGAGCATGATGCGCGGGCTGCGCGACGGTCGTGCGACATACACCCTCCTCGAGTGCGCGAGATGGCGGATCCGTACGTTCGTCCCAGACTGGCCTCTGGCCACAGCGCGGTACTCAGGGCAGTCCCCACAAGTTGTGGCGCCATACTGTACGAATACCACTGCTCGGCCACCAAGGAAAGGCCGGAGCGTTCCGGACGAGTTGCTGGGCACGCGTAGTCACGGGACGTGTTGGGAAGAACTGCGACTGAATGCTCGGCGTAATCACACGTTCCGCGCAGAATACGAAGTCGTCGGCGCCGCGTGGACCGACGACTTGACCGGACGGCAAGCGGAGTCCGCACTGCCGCATGGTCGCGGCGACTTGGGTGCCGCCCTCGACCGTATCCCACGGCTCATCAGCACCATCGTCTCCACCGGGGCTATCGGCGAAGTCATACAGCATCGCGCCCACGGCGGCCTCCTGAATTGTCGCATTGCGGCCCGGTTCATAGAGCCATGAGCCGAACTGCTGGCGGCGCACGATGTAACCATAGAACGGTCGTGCATCGTACACGTTTTGGGATGCTGCGCCCAGGAAGTTGGCGAATCCTTCCGACAACGCGCACTGAAGCGAGTAGTAGCCGTTCAGATTGTGAGGGCTCGGGCATCCTCCGGCAGCCCAGTTTCCATTCAGTGCGCGCTCATGGATTGCATGTCCGTATTCATGTGCAGTCACGAAGCGTCCGTACCCGAAGAAGACGGTGGAGTCGCCCATCTTGATGCGATCTTCCGAGGGACGGTAGAATGCTCCGCCATTTCCACCCGACTCGAATCCAACGCGTATGCGCGGGCGGGAAACACCGAGCAGACTCCGAGAGAAGGGTACGAACTGGCGCAACGTGATCCATACCCACACAGGCTCGGGCGATATCTGCACCTGCCGAAATGTCTGATCGCAATCGCTTTCGGCCCATCCACCTGAGTTGATCATCTCCACGTCATCATCGGACATCGACCAGGTGACGGACGCCGTCACGAAGCCGGCCAGCACGCACGGCCCACGATACACGCCATTCGCGTCAGTCCGGACCGATGCCGAACCTTGCAAATTCCCCCAAGCGTCGACGTACACCCACTGCAGGGTGACGTCCGGCGCCGGTTCCAGACCGTTCCGTTCGCGATCGTAATAGACGAGCTGCCGAATCGGCGCCTCGATCACGGCACGCCGCTCGCTGGTGTCGTTGCCGTCCGCCCCTGCATGAGCCGCCCGCGTTCCGCGCGGACGCAGCACTCCGGGCTGCGCATGGACTGAATCACCCAACAGCGCGGGCTCGAACGTCGGCGTAATCCGTCCGCCTCGCTCATCGATCAGCAGCCACACCTCGCGGTACTCCGCGTCGCGCAGCAATCCTGCCGGACCGATCGGCGCCTCGTTGCCTGCGGCGCGAGCCGTGGCCGCGACGCGATAATATCCTGCACGCTGGATGGTCACCTCGTGCTCCAGCACCACGTGTTCGCCGACGTCGATGGGCCGCACGACCTCTGCGAGACGCGAAAGTGAACGAGCGACGGGAGCAACCCCAGCCCGCCAGCCGTTGAGGCGCGCGATCTCTACCTCGGGCATCGATACGGACGCGGTCATTTCGCGTGTCGGCACGACGCCCGTATAGGTGACGCGTACGCGAACGGGTGCGCCAGGCCGGAGTGTGCCACGAACGTCGATCTTGACGACGAAACGAGCCTGACTTGCGACATCGCTCGTGTCGTCATCGACGGGAACCGCGCGCAGACTTGCTGGAAGCATCGCGCCGGATGGACCACTTGGATCGACATCCGTGCACCCGGTCGCGAGAAACGCGGCGGCAACGGAGGCGGCAGACGCGCGAGCGCAACGGGCGATCACCATACGTACGTGAGGCGAGGGGAGGATAGCCATAGGCATGGGTGCTCCCGGCGGGCGATGACCTGCACATGGCGCATAGAAGGCGGCAGGGTCGCTGGCTCGCAATACATGAGTCGCACGCACTCACCGAACAAGAGCGCCCGAACGCATGAGAACCATGACGGCATGCATATGTGGACATGCGCCAACGCACCCGTCTTCACGTCCGGTGAAGGCTCCGAGGCACGTGTGCTACCGCACCCCGGATGTCTCCGCCGCGCCGGACCACACACGCTGGTCTGCCCGACTCGGTTCACCCGCCGTGGCGGCGGCAGACCTCCCGGATCGACGTCCTGCCGCGCCCTCGTGCATGATGCCGACGATCTGGGTCTCGGTGTACCACTTGCGGCTATTGGCTCGGCCACTGTTTAGCTGACATTCTAAGTGCGTGGCGTTATCGTCGTGCATGTCGCATCCCGACGCGCGCACGCTGGCCCCGGCCGCGCAAGCCGAGAAGCGTCGAATCGCCGTCGCCATGCGCAAGGATGGCGTGAGTTTCGTCGAGATCGGCCGGACGCTCGGCGTGCACTACATGACCGTGTCGAAGTGGTGGGACGCGTTCCGGGCGGGTGGCGTGGACGCGCTGGCCCCGCGGAAGCGGGGGCCGGCCGTCGGCGCGCATCGGCGGCTGACGCCCCGGCAGGAGCAAGCGATCCGCCGCGCGATCACGGATACGACCCCGGATCAGCGAACGCTGCCCTTCGCCTTGTGGACGCGCGCGGCCATCGTCGAGCTGATCGAACGAAAGTTCGGCACTGCGCTCCCCGTGCGTACGATGGGGCACTATCTGCAGCGGTGGGGCTTCACGGCGCAGAAGCCGATCAAGCGCGCGTACGAGCAGCGGCCGGAGGCTATCGCCGCATGGCTCGAGACCGAGTACCCGCGGATCCAGCGGCAAGCCGTGGTCGAGGGGGCGGAGATCTCCTGGGGCGCTGAAACGAGCCTGAGCACCAGCGATCCGCGCGGCCGCGGGTTCGCGCCGCGTGGACGCACGCCGGTGCGGCCAGTCCTCTCGTAGCAGAAGTCGGTCAGCTTTCTCTCGGCGATCAGCAACCAGGGCACGCTCCGCTTTCTCGTGCTCAAGCAGGCCATCGACGCCCAGACGCTCATCCGCTTCCTGCGGCGGCTCTGCCGCGACGCGGGGCGCAAGGTATTCTTGGTGCTCGATAACCTCAACGTGCACAAGGCGCGGTAGGTCCGCGCGTGGGTCGCCGCGCATGCCGACGCGATTGCCCTGCTTTACCTGCCGCCGTACTCGCCCGAGCTCAGACCGGATGAGTATCTCAACGGTGATCTCAAGCTGAGCGTCGCCAAGCGCGCCGCGGCCCGAGATCGCGCCGCGTTGCTGCACACGGCCACGTCGCGCCTCCGGTCGCTGCAACGTCGGCCCGCGAAGGTCAAGCAGTTCTTCCAGCATCCGCGCGTACGCTACGCGGCGTGATGTTGGCTAGACCATGGCCGGAGCAATATGGGCTCGAGCCCGTGCGCCGAGTACGTCCCGCGCGAGCTGATGAAGCACTTCGCCGCCGAGGTGCCGCTGCTCGCGTTCGTTCACCGGAGCGACCACACCGGCTTCACAGAGCAGGTCTTCGACGCCAGGAAGCTGGAGACGTCCGATCACTGGAACTGGGACGCGAACGTCACCGTCGAGGAGCAGGCGTCGAAGGTGACATCGCTGACGCCCGCCGCCGCGGCGCTCGCGCCGCCAGTCGCTTGGGTCGCGGAGTACATCTGCAAGCGACCCAGCTGCGCGTCGACCCCCAATTCGGCGGCGGCCCGCACGCGCCTCGTGAGCGCGAAGTCGCAGGCCGACAAGGGCGAGCCGGCGTGGACCGGCGCTGCCGACACCGGCAGGAAATGCGGCCGCTGCCAGAAGGTCGACAAGTTCGAGTGGGTGAAGACGCGCCAGAGGCTGCCGGCCGACCAGGTCCTCGCCTGACGCGCGGCGCGCACGCGCCCGTCGCCCCTACCGCCCGCCCCGCCGCCGCACCTCGTTCACGGCCTGCGCCACCTGCTTCACGCCGCGCGCGACCTGGTCGATCGTCTCCTCGAGCGACGCCACCGGGAGCGACGCGCCGCCGCCGAGCGCGCCCGCCGACGCGGGGCCCGCTTCCAGCCGGTCGAGCAGCTGCTCCAGCCCGAGCTGCGCCTTCTCCGCGTGCGCCCGATGGCTGCGCACGATCGCCGCCCCGCCAAGCCCCATGCCGAGCAGCGGGAGCGCCGCCGCCGCCGCCACCAGCACCATGAACGGCGCCGACGCCACGATCGTCCCGACGCCGAGCACGATCGCCGAC
>JALOPS010000049.1 GCA_025453745.1 Gemmatimonadaceae bacterium | reverse complement strand
GCGCAGGATCGGCACGAGCGTGAGCTTCTTGCCGGCGACCTGCTGTCCGACCATGCGTTCGAGCGGTGTATCGACGTGCACAGGCTCGAGGGGGAGATCGGCGGTGGCCTCGTACGCCATGAGCATCGCGATCTCGTCGACGAGTTCCTTGAAGATCTTCGTCGGGGTCTTCTGGTCGCGCAGGATCGTCAGCTTGTGCTGGACGAGCGGGTGGCGCACGACGGTGAGTGCGGGGTGCAGGGGCGCGTCGGTCATGCGAAGAGGATACGCGCCGCGCCGCGGGCCGGCGAGCGATCAGAGCTGCTGACCGACGCTGGCGACGAATCGCCACGGCGCCGAACGATCGATCGGTCGCGCCATGCCGAGGCCGACGGCGCCACCGAAGAAGCGCAGGCGCAGGTCGAGCGAGGCGCGCCATCCGTCGCTCGGGCGCGAGACCGGCACGAAGGCCCCTGTGACCGGATCGGTGGTCCCACCGAGACGGCGGATGGCGGCGCGCGCCGCGTCGCTCGACGCCTCGGTCCACCCTGCTTGCAGTCCGATCGAGAACGACGGGTCGAGCCCCGGCAGGCGTACGGGCCCGCCCAGGTGAATGGGTTCGCGCCAGAGATGAAACGGCACGAGGAAGAGCGTGCGCGCGACCGCCGCTCGATCACCGGCGAACTCCTTGAAGCCGTAGCCAGGCAGGTTTTGCGTGCGCCCGATTTCGAAGAGCTGCTGCGGCGGCGGGCGGTCGGCGATGAGCGCGCCGACATCGACACGTGACGTCCAGACGAGCCAGTTCCAGTTGTATCGACCGAGCGCGCGCGCTTCGATGCGCTGGTAGTCGAGCGTGCCGGCGCCGCCCTCGTATTGTACGAGCGCACCGACGCCCGGGCGCAGAAACTCGGCGTTGATGTCCGGTCTCCATTGGAGCACACCGGTGGTGCGCCAGTACTGGCCAGCATCGATTCCACGGTTGGGGCGTGTGCGGCCATCGGCGACTCGCGCGGCAGGAAAGCGCGCCACCGCCTCACGGTCGTGCACTCGGCCAACATCGACGCGCACGAGCGAGCCGAACTTGTCGAGCACGCGACCGCCGCCGAGCGTCACGCCCCACCGGTCGACGTAGTCGTACGGGTCTTCGCCGAGCAGGGCCGCGAGGACCGCGCCGGAGTCGAGTGGCAGGCGGAACTTGTTGGTGATGTCGAGGCCGCGCGTGGCGCGCAGCTCGGTGAGCCACCGGTTGCGACGTCGTTCGACGGTGAACCGTCCGCGCAGCGTGCCTTCGGCGACTGCGATGCCGGCGACGCCACGGACAACGACGCCGGGCGCGACGTCGCGCAGCCGGAGCGTGCCCGCCGCGCCCACGTACGCGCCCTCGACGCGGTTGAGGCGCAGGATGTCGGTGAGACGCTCGGGCTGTGAGGTGAGCAGCGGCGCGCCGGTGCTCCGCAGAGCATTCGGAGCCACGTCGTCGAAATCATCGGAGTGTGCGCCCTCCGAGAGCGCCCCGATCGGGCGTGCCCATGCGCCGAATGCGCGCAACGAGTCGGTGGGCGCGAAGCTCAACCGGAATGGCTTTCGCTGGAGCGTATCGGCGACGGGTGCGCGCTCGGCCAGCGAATCGCCCATGGCGACCAGCGGTGCGCGCGCGGTGGGAACGAGATCGGCGAAGCGGGTGATGACGCGGATGACGAAGCGCCCTTCGCTGAAGAGCTGGCTGACGATCTGTCCTTCGAAGCGCTGGTAGGTGGGGACCCACCAGCGCCCTTCGACTTCGCTGTTGACGACCTCGAAGTAGCCGATGGCATCGACGGCGCTCGAGAGGACGCGCTGCCGGAGTGAGCGTTGCGGGGGGCGCGAGACGAGAAAGCGGCCACGCAGCGCGACGAGCTGGTCGCGGCTGGCGTCGAGATCGATATCGCCGCTGAAGAGCAGGGCGCGGCCGAGCGCACCGGTGCGCGGGGTCACGCGCACGCGCACGATGGGGACGCGGCGTCCGCTGCCCGGCTGCAACGTGACAACCGTGTCGCCACCGGTGAACGTGTAGTACCGATCGCGCGACTCGGCGAGTGGATGCACGGCGACGAGCTGCGAATCGATGCGGGACGCTTCGACACCCGGTGGGCGGGGTCGCGTGGAGTCGCGGGTGGCGCGTGCCGCCGCTGCGCGGGCCTGTCGGCGGCGGCGTGTGGAATCATCGGGCGCTGCGCCGAAGAAGAGCAGCAGGCGATTGCCGTAGAGCGTGGGAATGATGTAGGAGGTCGGGAAGAAGCTGATGATCGCGACTTGCGGTCCGGAGGAGAGCATGCGGTGGCCGATCACCCGCTGCTCGAACGTGCCGGTACGCTCCCATCGCACACGAGAGGCGATCTGCTCGATTCCGGCGACCGCTTCGGTCCCTTCGGCCCGACGTGCGAGCACCGAGAGCTCCGACTCCGCGCGCCCGGCGTACGCAGCGAGATCATCGGGGACGCGACGGTTCGCGCGCGAGGCACGCTCGAGCAGGGCGTCGAGTGCCGCGCCCGATGGAGCGCCGACCACCGAGTCGGGGCGCGCGGGGGCGGACTGTGCGTGCGCCGCCTCCGCACCCATTCCACCGACCAACGCGACGCACAGCAGAAGATGACGGGCGAGCATGCGACCGGGCCGGGCACGAAGAACGAGAGGGGGCGTCGTGAGCACGGATCGTACGGGATCGACGGAGACCGAGTTCCACCGTACCGCCAAACGCCGGCGATTCGTGACCGGTACCACACGGTGCATGGGTGCGGTGGTCGCCGTTGGTCGACGGCATGCACCGCGCCCTCAACCGGAACGACACGATGTGGCGGATGCTGTGCGTGCTGGTGCTGCTGAGCGGACCGACGTGGGTGTCGGCGCAGATGGGTGGTGGAATGGGCGGCGGGAGGGGTGGCATGGGCGGCCGTGGCGGTCCGCCGATGGGTGGGCGCATGGGCGAGTCGATGACCAAGCAGTTCCGCGAGATGGCGCGGCTCAAGCCGTTGCTCAAAGGCATCGCGCTGACCGATGTGCAGAAGGACTCGCTCAAGGCCATCGAGGAGGCGTACACGCCCAAGCTCGAGGACTATGGCAAGGCGATGGAGAAGCTGTTGGAAGGTGCCGGCCCCGGCTCGCCGCCGGACATGGAGCAGTTGCGGGAACTGCGCACGGACGCGCTGCGCGTGCAGGAGGAGGAGTTCGCGCTGGCGCGCGCGGTGGTGGACGTCGCACAACAGCCGAAGTTCGACGAGAACCTCACGAAGTACTGCGAAGAGGAAGACAAACGTCAGCGTGCACGGGCGGAGCGCATGCGCGGCATGGGGCGCGGCGGGCCACCGATGGGAGGCGGCTTCCCGCCGTTCTGACGTGCGACCGGTAGCGCGCGGCGGATCGGCGGGTAGAGTCTCCGCATGCATCTTTCGTTCGAAGGCGCCGCGCGCGAAGTGACGGGCTCGTGCCATCTCCTCACCGTGGGCGCGCACACGGTCGCACTCGACTGCGGGTTGTTTCAGGGGCGACGCGAGGAGTCGCGCGCGAAAAACGAGCGGTTGCCGATCGCGCCGACCGCGCTCAGCGCGGTCGTGCTGTCGCATGCGCACATCGATCACGCCGGGCGACTCCCCTTTTTGGTGGCGCGCGGCTATCGCGGCCCGATCTACGCGACGCCGGCGACGCGCGATCTGTGCGCGCTGATGCTCGCGGACTCGGCGCGCATCCAGGAGAGCGACGCGGCGTACCTCGAGCGCAAGGGGCGGCCGCACGCGCCGCCCTTGTACACGACGGCGGATGTCACGCAGACAATCGCGCAGATGATCGGCGTGCCGTACGGGCGGTGGTTCGATGTGTGCCCTGGCATCCGCGCGCGGTATCATGACGCCGGTCACATCCTCGGCTCGGCGAGCGTGGTGCTCGAGTGTGCGGAGGGCGACGCCCGGCGAACGCTCGTGTTCTCGGGCGACATCGGGCGTTCAGGGCTCGATATCATTCGCGATCCCGACCCGCCGCGCGTGGCGGCCGATGTCGTGCTGTGCGAGTCGACGTACGGCAACCGGGATCATGCCTCGGTGAGCGGAGCCAAGGCGCAGTTGGGCGAGACGGTGCGTCGCACCGCCGAGCGGGGCGGCAAGGTGCTGATCCCGGCGTTTGCGGTGGGGCGCACACAGGAGCTCGTGTACGATCTGCATGGGCTGCTCGATCGCAAGCAGATCCCGGCGGTGCCCGTGTTCATCGATTCGCCGCTGGCCACGAATGCGACGGCGATCTTCGAGCTGCATCCGGACTGCTGGGATCGTGGCGAGGCGCTCGTGCGAACGGACGCCGATCACCTGCTGCGCGCGCCGTTCGTGACGTACACGCGTGACGTGGCGGACTCGAAGGCGCTCAACAGCCGTCGCGGGCCGGCAGTGATCATCGCGGCGAGCGGGATGTGCGAGTCGGGGCGCATTCTGCACCATCTGCTGCACGGCGCGAGCGACACGAAGAACACGATCCTGATCGTGGGATTCCAGGCCGAGCACACACTCGGTCGACGGATCGTGGAGCAACGGCCGCAGGTGCGCATCTTCGGCGAGGAGGTGTCACTCCTGGCGGACGTGGAGGTCCTCAACGGATACAGCGCCCACGGCGATCGCGGTGAACTGCGGCGATGGCTCGACGCGGTCCGTGCCGATGGATCGCCTGCGCCGCGTGTGCATCTGGTGCACGGCGAGCCCGAGGCGCAAGACGCGTTTGCGGCCGCGCTGGCCGCCGACGGTTACGCGGTCGACGCCCCGCCCCGCGGAGACACGCGCACGCTGTAAGGTCGCAACACGGTCGGGTAGCTTGCCGTAGTGACGCGATGCGACGGATGATGCGCTGGCTGTTGCGCGGAACGCTCCTTGCGCTGGTGGGCTGGGGCGTGACGCTGGCGACGATCTGGGTCTGGGCGCGGCGGGATGACCGTCGCGCGGCGGACGTGATCGTGGTGCTCGGCGCCGCGCAGTACGATGGGCGTCCATCGCCCGTGCTCAAAGCACGGCTCGATCATGCGCTCGCCCTGTGGGATGCAGGGCTCGCCCCGCGCGTGCTCTTCACGGGTGGACGGCGCGAAGGGGATGCGTGGAGCGAAGCGCAGACGGGGCGTCGCTACGCGATGCGCCATGGCGTTGCGCCCGAAGCCATCATTCTCGAGACGGCGAGCCGCACGACCACGGCCTCGATACAGGGCGCGGCGTCGCTGCTCAAGCCGCGCGGCCTCACGCGCGTGCTGCTGGTGAGCGATCCGTTCCACATGTTGCGGCTCGAACTGCTCGCCCGCGCGAACGGACTGGACCCTCGCGTCTCGCCGACCACGTCGAGTCCGATCGGGGCGAGTCGCGAACGCACGCTGGAATACATGGTGCGCGAATCGTTCGCGATTCCGGTGGACGTGCTGCGCGCGGTGATCGGTCGGGTGCTGCCGGCGGCGAACGGGTGACGCGCCGTTCGCCGCGGCGCATGGCGGCTACTTGAAGCGGCCCGGACGGTAGAGCGACGTGCGACCCGTGCGCGGATCGATCTGAAAGATGTCCGCGTCCCAGATGTCGTTGACGAGCTCGAGGCGCGTCTTGGTCGGATCGGCGTTCTGGCTCGCGGAGAGCAGCGCCGGGAGGAACGCAAAGGGATCGGTGCGTGCGAAGGACACCGGGTACCCCAGGTCGGCGAGCGAGGCGGCGGTGATGGCACTGAGCGGCATGCCACCGGCTTTCGCGAAGCCCTGCATGAGTTCGTTGCGGAACTGCGCTTCGCGCCAGTGGCCGCAGGCCGTCCCGCCGCCGCCGCGGTTTTCGACGGGCACCGGGGTGCCGGTGTAGAACGTGGTGCCGCCCGCGTCGGCAAAGCGCTGCCGCGTGAGAGTTCCGGTGAAGAATGGATCATCGGCGGCCGTGCACGGCGCCGCACCACCGACGCCAAAGGTGAGGAGGCGCTTTTCTTCCCACAGCGTGCCGATGCCGATGACGTGGCCGAATTCGTGGGTCATCACGTCGACAAGCAGATTGCGCGCTTCGAGCGTCGTCATGTCGGCCGTATCGACCTGCATGAAGCCCACGAGCGCGAGACGCGAGACGGAATTGATGAGACACGGTCCGGCGCGTGCGAGGACGCGACTCGGACCATCGATGCTGTCGAGCTGGATGAAGACGAGCAGATCGGTGATGGTGTCGCGGATGGCCGGAATGGCGGGCACGCCGCACGCGCCGGGGCCGCGATCGACGGCGATCCGGTGCACGCTGCCGACGATGATCTCCTGCCAGCGCGCAACCGCACGCTGCAGCGCGAGGCGCTGCGACGGAGACCCACCGGTGCCGACAAAGCGCGCGTCGATGTTGTAGCGCGAGACGCCGGTGCGCGCACGGAAGGTGACCGTTTGCGCGGGGAGCTCCGCGGTGCGCGCGGTCACCGTTTGAATCGAATCCGCCCCCAGCGTCCACTGTCCGGCAAACGCGAGACCACTCGCGCTGTCGGTGACGGCGGTGGTGGCGCTGAGCGAGCCGGATGCGGTGCCGACGGTGAAAGTGACGGGGACGCCGCCGACGGGATTGTTGAACGAGTCGGCGATGCGTACCGCCGGTGCAATCGGCAGGGTGGCGCCCGCTGCGCCGGTCTGATTGTCGCCGATGGCGAGGCGCATGGTGGTGGCGGGGCCGGCGGTCGCGAAGGCGTTGAAGTCGGTGCCGGCGACCGCCGCATTGCCCGCAACGCTCGCGCGCGCGGAGTTCACGCCGAGGGTGCGACCGAGTCGCCAGGTGGTCGCACGCGCGACGCCTGCGGTATCGGTGACGGCGTCGGTGCCCGTGAGGCTGCCGCCGCCGCGCGTGACTTCGAAGCGCACGTTCACGCCAGCGACCGCGTTGTCGTACTCATCGACGGCGCGCGCCGCAGGGGCGGCCGCGACCGTGTTGTCGACGACGGCGCGCTGATTGTCGGCGCTGAGGCGGAGCAGGCGGTTGGGGGTCCCCGGCGCTGCCGTCGCCGTGAAGGTCACCGGCGCGAGTGCGGCAATACTCGCCTGCACCGTGTTGGCCCCGGCGCGCGTCCCGAGCACCCACGACCCCGCCGACGCGGCGCCCGACCCATCGGTGCGAATCGAATCATTGCCGATGCGCCCGCCGCCGGTGGTCACCGTCCATCGGACAACGGCGTTGCCCATGGGGCGCCCCCGCTGGTCTTTCACGAGCACAGAGGGGATCGTGTTGACTTGCGACGCGACCACGCCGGCCTGTTGCAACGACGTCCCCGGCTCGATCGTGGTGGCCACCGCAGGATCTTCCTTGTCGCCGCAGGCGACCAGGAGGAGCAGACTCGCCGCAGCGCACCGCGGCCATTGACGAACCGACATCGCAAGTCCTCGAGAAAAGCGCACCGTACGGGGTCAAACGGCCCCACCAACATAGACCGGGGAGTCATCGTGGCGTCACTGCGCTCCGAGAGGACCCGCCACCGGCTCGCTCCCCCACGTGCGCCCCGTCACCTTACCGCCATGCGTATCCCCATCGACCGTTACACGCTGCCCAACGGCCTGACCGTGATCCTCTCCCCGGATCACACGACGCCGGTCGTGGCGGTGAACCTGTGGTACCACGTGGGCTCGGCGAACGAGCGCGCCGGACGCACGGGATTCGCCCATCTCTTCGAGCACATGCTCTTCCAGGGATCCGCCAACGTGGCGGCCAACGAGCACTTCGAATTGGTGCAGCGGGCCGGCGGCACGCTCAACGGCTCGACCTGGCTCGATCGCACCAACTATTACGAGACGGTGCCGAGCCATCAGCTTGCCCTCGCGCTCTGGCTCGAGGCAGACCGGATGGCGCGCCTGCTGCCCGCGATGACGCAGGAGAAGCTGGACACGCAGCGCGACGTGGTGAAGAACGAACGGCGTTGGAGCGTGGACAATCAGCCCTACGGCGATTGGTGGGAGCGGCTGCCCGCGCTGTGCTTTCCCGCAACGCACCCGTTTCATCATTCGCTGATCGGGTCGTTCGAGGATCTCGACGCCGCGTCGCTCGATGACATTCGCGAGTTCTTCGCGACCTGGTACGCGCCGGACAACGCCGTGCTGACGATCTGCGGGGATTTCGAGCCGGCGGCGGCGCGAGCGCTCGTGGAGGAACTGTTCGGCCCGATCCCCCGCGGTGGCGCGCGACCGGCGCTGCCCGACATGTCGGTGGCGCCCGTGTTTGGTGATCCACCGCACGCGATCGTGACCGATGACGTGCCGGCGCCGCGTGTGTTCGTGGCGATGCGCGTACCGCCGTACGGAACAACAGACTGGTACGCTGCCAGCGTGCTCTCCACCGTGCTCGGCGTGCGGGCGGGGAGCCGTCTCTCGCGCGCGCTCGTGCGCGAGCAGCGTATCGCGGCCGACGCGGGCGCGTTCACGTTCGATCTGGCGAAGGGGACCGACCTCCTGGTCTGCGATGTCACGGGGCATCCGGAGACCGACGGTGATGCGCTGGAAGCCGCCGTACACGCCGTGCTCGATGCGATCGTCGCCGATGGCGTGACGGACGGTGAAGTCGCACGCGCGCTCGCGCTGCTCGAGACCGGCTACGCGGAGAGTCTGCAGTCGGCAGGGCAACGTGCCGATCTGCTCTCGCGCTACGCGACGTACTTCGGGGAGCCGGAGCGCATCAACAGTGCGCTCGAGCGCTACCGCGCGGTCACGGCGGACGCGGTGAGCGCCGTGGCACGTGAGCGGTGCGCGCGGACAAACCGCGCGGTGCTGCGCTACGAACCCGCGCCGGCGACGACGGCGGTGGCGGCATGACGCCCACGATGCCTGCGGCGCCACCGCGCCCGATCGCGGGGCCGCCGCGCGAGTATCGCTTTCCCCGCTCCACGCGCCATCGCCTGGCGAACGGGTTGGGCGTGATCGTCGCGCCCATGCGCAGCTATCCGATCACGACCGTGCTCGCGATGATCGACGTGGGGGCGACGAGCGATGCGCGCGGGGTGGAAGGGCTCACGAGTCTGATGGCCACCGCGCTCGCCGAAGGGACGGCGACGATGGACGCGCTGGCGCTCGCCGAGCGGCTCGAGCGCGTCGGGTCGACACTCGATGCGGGCGCCGACTGGGATTCGACGGTCGTGCAGCTCTCTGCGCTCCCCTCGCGGCTCGACGACGCGATGGCGGTGCTTGCCGAAGTGCTCCAGGCGCCGGCGTTTCCGGCCACGGATGTCGAGCGCCTGGTCGCCGAGCGGCAGGCGCAGATCGCGCAGGCGCGAACGGAGCCGCGTGCGCTGGCCGATCGGTCGTTCGAATACATCGCGTACGCGCCAAGTTCGCGCTTCGTCCACTCGGCGGGAGGCAATCGCCTGAGCGTCGCGCGGCTCGATCGCGACGCACTCGTGCGACATCACGCGACGCACGTGCGGCCCACGTCGACGACGGTGATCGTGGTGGGCGATATCGGGACCGACGAGGCGCTGGCGCTCGTGGAGCGGCATCTGGGCGGGTGGACGGGTGTGGCCCCGACGGTGACCGCAATCGATACCTCCCGACGTCATGCGTCCCGCAGCGTCCGTATCGTTCCCATGCCGGAAGCGGCGCAGGCCGAGTTGCGATTGGGGCATGTGGCGGTCCCGCGTGCGCACCCCGACTACTTCGCGCTCACGCTGATGAACGCGGTGCTCGGCGGGCTCTTCTCGAGCCGCATCAACATGAACCTGCGCGAAGCGCACGGGTGGACGTACGGGGCGCACTCGAGCTTCGACTGGCGGCGTCAGGCGAGCCCGTTCCATGTCTCGACGGCGGTGGCCACCGAGGTCACCGCCGACGCGGTGCGCGAGACGCTCGGCGAGATCGATCGCATACGCGAGGCACCGGTGAGTGCGGAGGAGCTCTCGCTGGCGACGAGCTATCTCGATGGCGTCTTCCCGATCCGCTACGAGACGACGAGTGCGGTGGCCAGTGCGTTGGCGAATCAGCACGTGTTCGGACTGCCGGAGGACTACCACGACACGTATCGTTCCCGCGTCCGCGCGGTGACTACCGATGACGTGCTGCGCGTGGCGCGCACGCATCTGGCCCCCGACGCGATGCAGGTGGTCGTGGCGGGTGATGCCGACGCGTTGACGGCACCGCTGGCGGCGTTGGGCGTCGGTCCGGTGGAGATCCTGCCGATCGCCGCGCTCGACACCGACTGATCGTCCGCTCCTTCGTCCCTCCCCTCGCACCCTCGCCGTGTCCGACACCAGCACGTATCGCACGCTTCGCAGTTGGAAGACCTGGGCGGCGCCGTCCACGCCCATCGAAGTCCGCCAGTCGCGCATTCAGGGGCGCGGCGTGTTTGCCACCGGCGCGATCCGCAAGGGGAAGCGCGTGTGCGAGTACACCGGCGAGTGGATCAGCCACCCCGAGGCCGACAAGCGCTACGACGATGACGACGAGAGCGGCCGGCACCACACCTTTCTCTTCGTGCTCGACGATCGCGTGGTGGTCGACGGGCGGCACGGCGGCAACATCGCCAAGTACATCAACCACTCGTGCGACGGCAATTGCGAGACGGTGATCGAGGACGATCACATCTGGGTGGTGGCGACGCGCGCGATCCGGGCCGGCGAGGAGCTGACGTACGACTATCGCTACGACTGGGACGACGATTACGGGCCGAAGGACATTCGCTACTATCGGTGCCGGTGCGGGTCGACGAAGTGTCGCGGAACGATTCTGCTGGTGCCGCAGCGCATGCGGGCGACGGTCAAGCGCTGGCTGGCGGGGGAGAACACCCGGCGGCCATCACGCGGCGCGACGCGCGTGAAGCGGGCGAAGCATCACGACAACCCGGCTCGACGCGCCGCCAAGCGGGGGCGGAAACAGCGCACGCGGAACGCCTAGCATGGCGCGCGATGACGAAGTGATGCCGGGGCGCGTGGCGACGCGCCTGATTCATGCGGGGGCGTTCCTCACGCACTCGATCGACGAGGTGCGCTTTCCCGACGGCAGCACGGGGACGCTCGAGCTGATCACGCATCCCGGGGCGAGTGCCGTGGTGCCGCTGTTGAGCGAACCGGCGGCCGATGATCCGCACGTGCTGCTCATTCGCCAGTATCGCTACGCGACCGGCGGGTGGCTCTACGAGATCCCGGCGGGCAAGCTCGATGCGGGCGATACGCCGCTCGCGTGTGCGCACCGCGAGCTCAAGGAAGAAACCGGGTGCACGGCGGCGCAGATGCAGCACCTGACCACGTTCTGGACGACGCCCGGCTTCACGAACGAGCAGATCCACATCTATCTCGCGACGGGGCTGACCCGTGGCGAGGCCACGCCGATGGCCGACGAGTTTCTCGAGGTCGTCACGATGCCGATGTCGCGCGCGTTGGCCATGGTGCAGCAGGGGGAGATCAGCGACGCGAAGACGGTGATCGGGCTCTTGTACGCGGCGGGGTTCGCGCTGGGGGGCTGACCCGCGCGGCCCGAGCACCCGAGGACATGGGGTGCATTCCACATCGGGTGTGTGAGAGGTGCGCTCGCGCACGCCACCGCGGCAACCCTTCGACTAGGCTCATGTGTCTTCGGGACGCGCGGGGCGAGCTGTGCAACCGCGCGCCGCCATTTCGTCGTATCAGCAGTGTGTGGCAGACACGGCCGGCGTCATCCAGACAGGTCACCCTGTCTCGTCAGGGAGACGGCCCGGCGCGGGGCGCACGGTCGACGTGGTCGCGTAAACCGTTGTCATATAACGACTTAACGGTCGTTGGTCGGATCGGAACGTAGTGTGGCACACGATGTGCCTTTTTCACGTACGGCATTGAGCCGCGGACCGTCAGCCTGGCGGAGCGCGGCGCCCGCCGAAGCATGGGCGGGCTCACCAGCAGGCGCAGGGGGGAATCGCATGGCCAGTCTCGCTCGCAACACGCTGCACGCGGTCTCGGGGACACCGGCGGAAGCGCCGCGCGCGCCCGGACAGGTGGGCGTTTCGGTGCGCGAACGGCTGCGCACGCTCGACGACGCGGATGTGGTCGCCGCCTTCCTGGACGGCGAGCCGCGGGCATTCGAGGAGCTCGTCGAGCGCTACCAGGGGCGCCTGCTGAACTTCATCTACCGGACGATCGGCGATCGCGACCGGGCGGAGGATCTCACGCAGGAGGTCTTCATCCGCGTCCATCGCCACATCGGCCGGTTCGATCGGACGAAGAAGTTTTCCACGTGGATTTACACGATTGCGTCGAACCTCGCGAAGAACGAGCTGCGCAATCGCTCCCGCAATCCGATGGTGCTCTTCCAGAGCCTGCGTGAACAGCAGCGCGACGAGGAGGAGCGTCCCATTGAATTCGAAGATCCGGCGTCGCGGCCTGACGACCTCTACCGCAAGCGGCACCTGCGCGAGCTGGTGGAGCAGTCGGTCTCCCGCCTGCCGGAGCATCATCGCGAGGTGTTCGTGCTGCGCGAGCTCGAGGGAAAGAGTTACGAGGAGATCGCGGACGTGACCGGTGTGCACCTTGGCACGGTCAAGTCGCGGCTCAATCGCGCGCGGACGGCGTTTGCGAGCCTGATCGAGCCGTTCCTCCGGTAGGGGTTCGAACGGTCAGGTTCGGACGGGCCGGTCACCTTCGGGTGGCCGGCCCGTCGTGCATGCGGGCAAGGATGCTGCCGTTTCGCCGCGGGCCCGTTGCGTCCCGGCACGCCTCGCGTCAGCCTTGTGTTGCCGGTGCGTCCGTAGTGCTTCGGAACCCCTCCCCCTGCGTGCGGGTACCGTTCGGCGGCTGTCCCCCTTCTGCTGTCGCTCCGTCATGGATTGTCGTCGGTTCCGTTCGCAGCACCTCAGTTATCTCGACAACACGCTGTGCGGTCAGTCGACCGCGGCGATGCGGCAGCATCTGACGTCGTGCCGCGCCTGTGCGGCGCACGACCAGTTGGTGCGGCGGTCGCTGGTTCTCGCACGCAGTCTCGAGCCCATCACCCCGTCTGCCGAGTTCCAGACGCGGCTGTTTGCTCGGCTGCGGGCCGAACCGGGCGATGCCGTGCAGGCGATCGATGATGGCGTTGCAGGCGATGGCGCGTTTCTCATCATCGGTCGTGGATGGCAGCCGTCTCGTCGTGCACTCGCGGCGGTGGCCGCGTCGATGATGATGATGACGACGGTGGCGTACTATCGCGCGGCACCGGCGCGGGAGGCCGCGCGCCAAGCGGCCGTGACGCCACTCCCCGATCCGATTCCGATTGCACCGGTGATGTCGGCGGACTTCGTGGGTGCGGTGCTCTCGGGGAACCCGGTGCTTCCTGCGGCGGTGATGGCCAATCAGGCGCCGATCGACTTCCTCACCGGTGGTGTGCAACCGGTGCTCGCGACGCCCGAGCGCTCGAGCGTGGGATCGCCCGTCCTGAGCGGGTTGCGCTAGCTCCCCGGTCGCACGACATCACGCGGCGACCCACGAGGTCGCCGTATGCGTATCGCGGACGACAGCGGCGTGACCGCGACCGGTATATTGCGGGGATGCCCGCCGCTCCCGCCGTCACGTCGCACAAGGCGCTCAACAGTGCGCTCGCACAGCGGACATTCGAGCGAGTGTACTACTTCCACGGCGACGACGACTTCCTCAAGGACGAAGCGATCGCGGCGATCCTCGATGCTGCGGTGGAGCCGTCGACGCGGGATTTCAATCTCGACGTGCGTCGGGGCAACGAGCTCGATGCCGCCGCGCTCGAGACGATGCTGAGCACGATGCCGATGCTCGCGGAGCGTCGGGTGGTGGTGCTCCGCGACGTGCAGGGGCTCAAGAAGGCCGTTCGCGGCGTGCTCGACCGCTATCTCGCGCAGCCGTCGGCCGACACGGTGCTGATCTGCTGCACACCTGGCGGCGTGAAGATCGACACGGCGCTCGCGAAGAAGGCGGACAGCTTTGCGTTCGAGCCACTCACAGAGGAGCGGACCCGTCGCTGGGTGGCCCACTACGCACAAGACCGATTGGGGCGCGCGATCGACACCGACGCCGCCGACTTGCTGGTGCGCGCGGCAGGCACTGGGCTGTTGGGCCTGGCGAGCGAGCTCGACAAGTTGGCGAGCTACGCCGCGGGGGAGCAGGCCGCATCGATCACCGCGGACGCGGTGGCGGATGTCGTCGGCGTGCGACGCGGCGAGACAATGGCCGACCTGCTCGATGCCGTGGCGGCACGCGATGCGGTGCGTGCGCTCGACATGTTGCCGCATGTGCTCTCGCAACCGAAGACGAGCGGCGTGCAGCTCGTGATCGCACTGGGCACACAGTTCCTCGGCATCGCGTACTGTGCGGCGCGGCTCGAGGAGCGCGCGCACCCGGCGAAGCTTGCCGGCGAGCTGTTCCAGATGATGAAAGAAGGGGGCGCGTTCACGGCTCGACCGTGGGGTGAGGCGACGCAGGCGTGGATGCGCGCGGCGCCGCAGTGGTCGACGCCGCGGCTCGACGCGGCGATTGCGCGACTCGCCGATGCCGATGCCGCGCTCAAGGAGACACGCGTGAGTTCGGAGGAGCAGGTGCTCGCATCGCTGGTGCTTGCGTTGTGTCGTTGACGGGGGCCGCCGTACAGACGGGAGCAGGAGCGAGGCGTCGGGCGGTGGTCGCGCTGTCGGCGCGTGCCGTGTTGTGCGCCGTGGTGCTCGCCGCCTCGGCGGGGGTGGTGCGCGCGCAGGAGATTGCGCCCGGGCTGCCGCCGCTGGTGTTTCGTGCGATCGAGCGGGCCCGATTGGCCGATGCGAACGGCGAGCATGACCGCGCGCGTCGCACGCTCGACTCGTTGGTGGCGCAACTGCCGTCGGCCTCCGACGCGCTGAGCGAAGCGCTGTTCTGGCGTGCGACGTTCGCGGCCGACGGCACTGACGCGGAGCGGGATTATCGTCGACTGATCGTGGAGGCGCCGGTGTCGCCGCGCGTGGAGGAGTCGCTGCTGCGTCTGGCGGAGTACGAGATCGTCCGCGGCGATGGCGAGCGTGCACGCGGGTATCTGCAACGCGTGTGGCGCGATTTCACGAGCGCGTCCGCACAGGCGCGTACGGCGTACTGGCTCGCGGTGAGCTGGTTCGATGCCGCGGAGTTGGGGAAGGGGTGCAGCGCGCTGGCGGAAGCGCGAGCGCGTGTGAGTGCATCGGATGCACGGCTCAGCGCCGCGATTGCGAATGTGTGGACGAAGTGCGCCGGCGTGCCGAGTGCGCGTGCGGCGAACGGAGCGGGTGCGGTGCTGGGTGGCGCGGATTCGCTGCGGCCGGTGGCTGATGGTGTGAGCCCGTCGCCTCGTGGTGCGGGTGGCGTGGCAGCGCCAGCGCCACCGGGCACGACAGAGGCCGCGAAGGCGCCGTCGTCACCGCTACCGGCATCGTCACCGGCGACACCGACATCGGCATCGGCGACACCCGCATTGACACCGGCACCGGCACCGGCACCGGCGACACCGACACCGTCGCCTGCGGCTGCCGCTCCCGCCAGTCCGGCGTCGTCGACCGCTGCTCCCGCGCCGCAGGTTCGCTACAGCGTCCAGCTTGCCGCGACGGAGACACGCGGCGAAGCGGAGTCGATGATGCGTCGGCTCATGGCACGCGGGATCGAGGCGCGCGTCGACGGTGAATCGGCGCCGTATCGCGTGCGGGTGGGCCGCTACGCGACGTGGGGCGAGGCGAATGCGCGGCTCAAGGCGCTCAAGGCGAGCGGGCTCCCCGGCTTCGTCGCGGAGCTGTCAGGGCGCGCGCCATGAGTGCGGCGGGGACGCCGCTCATGCAGCAGTACACGGAGATCAAGTCGCGGCATCGCGATGCGATCCTCTTTTTTCGCATGGGCGACTTCTACGAGATGTTCTACGACGATGCGGAAGTCGCCGCGCGTACGCTCGGCCTGACGCTCACCTCGCGCAACAACGGCGGTGCGAGTGAAGTGCCGCTCGCGGGTGTGCCGGTGAAAGCGGCCGCCGACTATCTGCGCAAGCTCGTCGCGCGCGGCTTTCGCGTGGCGATCTGCGAACAGGTCGAAGATCCCAAGCTGGCCAAGGGTGTCGTCAAGCGCGAAGTGGTCGAGACGATCACACCGGGCGCGGCGTTCCAGGACGATCTGCTCGACGGGACGCGCGGCAACTATGTCGCGGCGGTGTCGCCGGCCGGCGATCTGGTGGGCATTGCCGCGGCGGATCTCTCGACCGGCGAGCTGCGCCTGGTGACGGCGACCGCGCGCGATGCGGAGGCGGTGCTGGCGCGCCTGGCCCCGCGCGAGGTCGTGCTACCTGACGGTGCGACGCTGCCGCCATCGCTGTTGGCGCCCGGCACGCTGACGACGACGCGCGCGGCATGGGAGTTCGATACCGCGCTCGCCTCGCAGGACCTCACGACGCAGTTCGCCGTACAGTCGCTGGAGGGCTTCGGGCTTGGGGTCCGCGACCGTGCCACGATTGGCGCGGGCGGTGCGCTGCTGCGCTATCTGCGCGAGTTGCAACCCTCGGGGCTGCCGCATCTGACGCGACCGATCGTGGAGCGCGCGGGCGCGTCGATGGCGCTCGACGAGATGACGCGGCGCAATCTCGAGCTCGTCGAGTCGATGCGACTGGTCGACGGTGCAACACCCACGGCGGGGACGCTGCTCGGCGTGCTCGATCGCACGGCGACGCCGATGGGCGCGCGACTCCTGCGTCAGTGGGTGCTCGCGCCACTCGTGGACCGGCCCGCGATCGACGCGCGACTCGATGCGGTGACGGCACTGGTGGATGATGCGATCGGGCGCGGGGCGCTGCGCGATGCGCTCGATGGTGTGCGTGATGTGGAGCGGTTGGCGAGCAAGGCGGCTGCGCAACGTGCGACGCCGCGTGAGCTGCGCGCCTTGGGTGATTCACTGGCGCGTGTTCCCGAGGTGTTTCGACTGGCGGGCGCGGTGGCCGAGCGCGCTGTCGCGGCGTTGCGCGGGCTCTTTGCGGGAGCGGCGGCGGCAGTGTCACCGCGCGCGCCGAATGGCGAGGCGTTGCTGGCGCGCACGGTCCACGCGGCGGACGACCTGGCGACGTGCGCCGCGGTGAGCGCGCAGATCGTCGCCACGCTCGTCGAGCGTCCCGCGCTCGCGTTTGGCGACGAGCCGACGGTGCAACCCGGCGTGGATGCCGAACTCGACGATCTGCGCGCATTGCGCGACGGTGGGAAAGACGCCATCGCGCAGATCCAGGCGGAGGAGCGCGCGCGCACGGGCATCCAGTCGCTCAAGGTCGGGTACAATCGCGTGTTCGGCTACTTCATCGAGATCACAAACGCGAATGCGCACCTCGTACCCAGCGACTATCAGCGCCGCCAGACGCTGACGAACGGCGAGCGCTACGTGACGCCGGCGCTCAAGTCGTACGAAGAGAAGGTGCTGACGGCGAGCGAGCGGATCGAGTCACGCGAGCGTGAGCTGTTCGAGGCGGCGCGCGCGGTAGCCGGGCGCGCGGTGGCCGCGCTACAGCGGGTCGCCGAGCGGTTGGCGACGCTCGACGTGCTCGCCGCACTGGCGGATGTGGCGACGCGCGAGGGGTACACGCGCCCGATACTGACCGACGACTATGCGCTCGCGATCGTCGGCGGGCGGCATCCGGTGGTCGAGCAGATGATGCCGCGAGATCAGTTCGTGCCCAACGATGTCGCGCTCGATCAGGACGGGCGCGTGATCATCCTGACCGGACCGAACATGGCCGGCAAGAGTACGATCCTGCGACAGATCGGGCTGATCGTCCTGATGGCGCAGATGGGGAGCTTTGTGCCGGCGGCTCGGGCGACCGTGGGGGTGGTGGATCGCGTGTTCACGCGTGTGGGCGCGAGCGACAACCTCGTGCGCGGGCAGAGCACGTTCATGGTGGAGATGAGCGAGACGAGCGCGATCCTGCACACGGCGACGGCGCGGAGCCTCGTGCTGCTCGACGAGATCGGACGCGGCACGAGCACGTACGACGG
>JALOPS010000299.1 GCA_025453745.1 Gemmatimonadaceae bacterium | reverse complement strand
ACGCGACGGCGCTGAGTGCGCTGACGCTCTTCCTGGGCTACTCGCCGTTCTTCTTTCCGAACGATCTCGACCTGCGTTTCCATGCCTATGTCTTCGGCTGGAGTGGTACCGCCGTGACGGATCTGCTCTGGCGAAGCCCGTTGGCGCTTGGTGCCACCGACCTGTCCCTCGAGACGCGCACGTTCAGCACCGGCGCGCTGCCGATGACGGCCGGAGCCCAGTACGCCTTTGTGCTCTCGACGGTCGAAGCCGATCCGTTTGACGCGTCGAGCGCGTTTGTCACATCGTTCCCGGCGTACCAGAATGTGGGTGTGGTCGACGCGGACGTGTACAGCGGCGGCGTGCTGATTCAGTCGACCGAAGCGGATTGGTCGTCACTGCGTGCCGGCCCCTGGCTCACCGAAGCCGGTGCGGACCTCGCCTTTGCGCTGGAGTTTCGGCTCTCGCCGCCCGTCACGGTGCCCGAACCGTCTACTGGGTGGCTGCTGCCGGTGGCGGTCTGTGCGCTGCTCGCCATGAAGTCGCGCGGGCGCGTCGTGCTCCACGCCCTTCGCTGAGAGGCCTGCTCCATGCGCCGACACTTCATGGTGCTCCTCTCGATCGCAACCCTCGCCGCGTGCACAGGCGGGGACACGCGGTCCGCGCCCACCGCCCCCACTCCGGAACCGACGTCGCCTGTGCTCGAAACTCGCGACGGATCGCGCGGCGCAGGCGCGGCCGGATTCTTCTGGCTGCCGCCGATCGTGACCACCCCACCGATCGCTACCGGTACCTTCGACAACACCGTGCTCGGCGCACTCGAGGTCGAGCTGTGCGAACTCGCAACGAGCGCCTGTGCGCCGGGCGCGTTCCAGCGTCGGTTCACGAGCGCCGGAACCAGCCTGACGAATCGGCTCCGGCTCTTCACGAATCTCCAGTATCAGGTGATGTACGCAAGCGCTTCGGACAACCTTGACCCCGCGAAGCATTATCGGATCACAGTCCGCGCCTTTGGCGTCGCGCTCGGGTTCGCGGACATCGATGTCGTGAACACACTTACCGCGTTGCCAGCCGTGGACCGCACACGCTTCGTCGGACTGCTGCGCGGACAGAACTTGCCGATCTCGTTTCGTGTCGACGACGTGTTTCCGATGACGTGCAATGCGACGTCTCTGGACGCGCTCGCTTCGCAGGTGTTTGGCGCGGGCGCACCCAGCGCCGCATTTCGCAACGCCGTGCGTCGCATGGCGTACCTCAACCGTTTCGCGACCGTGACCGAGACGGACGCCGCACTTGCCGCATTGCTAGCCGAACTGAGCGCGCAGGAATCCGCCGCTGCAGGCGACGCGACTCGTCTCGCGCGCATCGCTCAACTTCGCGCGGCACTCTATTGCGTGCTGGGCCGGCCCCTTCCCGTGCCCGCCGCGACGGTATCGGGGACCGTGACAGGCACCAACGGACGTGGTGCGCTGTCAGGGGTGAGTGTGCGTGTCGATCCCAGCGGGTTGACCGGACTGACGGACGCGGTCGGTCGCTACAGCATTCCGAATGTCCCCGTGGGGACAGCGACGCTCACGATCACGAATGGATTGCCGACTGACTGCTCAGCGCCGGCCGCCATCGAGGTGCCGGTGACAGTCGGAGGCGCGACGGTCGATTTCGAGGTGACGTGTGATCCGCCGGCGGTGGCGATTGTGCCGGTTACACTAACCGCAGGCGAGTCACATGCCTGTGGGCTTACCGCAGACGGGGCTGCGTACTGTTGGGGCAACACCGCGTTGGCACTCGGCAACGGATCTATCGCTGGTGGGAGCGAGGTTCCCGTACCGGTGAGTGGCGGCTTGAACTTCTCGACACTGTCGGCGGGTTCACGGCATACGTGCGGCGTCACAACGGGAGGAGTGGCTTACTGCTGGGGTGCCGGAGGAGTTATCGGTGATGGAACGCAGGACCAGCGCTCAGTCCCGGCTCGAGTATCCGGTGATTTGCACTTCACAGCCATCGCCGCGGGTGAGTCTCACACGTGTGGACTGACATCGACTGGCGCGGCGTATTGTTGGGGCGTGGCGTTCAATGGTCGACTTGGTGACGGTACGATGTCTGGAGTTCGTCTTACTCCCGTTCCAGTGGTGGGTGGACACAAGTTCAAGTCGATTACAGTTTCGCGACAGAACGTTTCTGGACAAGGGCACACTTGCGGCGTAACGACAATCGGTGAGGTGCTCTGCTGGGGGAACAACACGTGGCTGCAACTCGGCGTTATCGCACCGACCGAGAGTGCTATCCCGTTGAAGGTTTCACTGGCCTCAACCATTGAGTCTGTGGCCGCTGGCACGCTTCACACGTGCGCGCTTGACTCAGTCGGGAACGCCTACTGCTGGGGCGCGAGATTCGCATACACAGCAGACGGAGGCGCGGCGCTACCGCGGCAGCCGGCACCAGGACTGACTTTCGGGCGGCTTGCTGTCGGCACATACCACACGTGCGGCCTCACAACGACCGGCGCGGCGTACTGTTTCGGTCTGAACAGCGTTGGAGAGTTCGGTGACGGGACAAGTAGCGCCGAGGGTGGCGTTCCTCGGCCGCCCACCATCGTCGCCGGTGGCCGCCAGTTCTCCGTTTTGACCGCTGGTTTCAACTTCACATGCGGTGTTGCGGAAGCAGGACGTGCGTTCTGCTGGGGCACTAGTGGCGGCGGGCAGCTAGGCGACGGGTCGCGTGGTCGTCGAATCGCGCCTGCTCAGGTGCTCGGTGGAATCACGTTCAGTTCAATTGCTGCTGGCGGTGAGCACACTTGCGCCCTCACCGAAACGGGCACTTCTTTCTGTTGGGGAGCCAGTGGCACAGCCGCCGGTCGCTTGGGCGATGGCGTCGGGAGGATGAACCGACATGCTCCTGAGCGAGTCGTCGGCGGAGTTTCCTTCTCCGAAATCGACGGATCTCCAAGCGCTCTTGGCGAAATCGCTCGGAATGCATTCAGCTGCGGACTGACCACAGCCGGGGTCACGTACTGCTGGGGAGGTAACGCGAACCAGCAGCTCGGCATCCCAGGGGGCGACAGGCTGGCTCCTGCCAGAGTCGAAGCTGCGCCGACGTTTACTCAGCTAGCACTTGGCGCTTCCCACGCTTGCGGGAGGACCGATGCAGGTACGACGTACTGCTGGGGCGGCAACTTCTTCGGTATGCTCGGCAGGGGTCCCGTCGGCGGCAGCAATCAAGTGGTTCCCGCTCCGATCACCGGAACCTTCACGTTCACGTCGATCGCTTCCGGCGCCTATCACAGCTGCGGCCTTACCGAAACCGGGGCGGCCTACTGCTGGGGACGCAACAATCGCGGGCAGCTTGGCGATGGTACTTCGGGTACCGACCGCGGCGCGCCGGTGCCGGTTAGCGGTGGGTTGGCTTTCGTGGCACTTGTTGGAGGCGCCGAGCACACATGCGGTATCGCGACCAATGGCGCAGCCTACTGCTGGGGCTACAACGCATTTGGCCAGCTCGGAAACGCCTCAGTGCCCCGGTTCACATCCGCACTCACCCCGGTACTGGTCGACGGCGGGCACACCTTCGCGTCGCTCGGTACAGGTGACTCGCACACGTGCGGTGTGACCGCATCCGGCAGCGGTTACTGCTGGGGCTGGAACCAGAATGGCCAGCTCGGAGATGGCTCAACGGAGTCTTCGCGCGGGTCTCCGGCGCCCGTGGCCGGCGGCCTGCAGTTCACCGCCATCGTAGGCGGCCGTGACCATAGCTGCGGACTGACAACGACGGGATCGGCCTGGTGCTGGGGCTGGACCGATCAGGGCCGCGTCGGCGACGAGTTCATCCGAGCAGTCGCGGGCGGACTCACCTTCCGGGGACCCTGACGCCGAGCGCGCTGTTGCCCGCGCCACTTGTGCGGCGCGGGCGCCAGCGTCTCGTACTTGAGGTCGAGATCATTCCAGGGGTAGAGGCTGCACACTCGGGGAGCCAGTGCGAACCGCACTCACGTTGAGTGCCAGAACCATGCGGCCGAGTGGTTGGGTGGCAAAGACCACCGGTGTTCGTGGCAGACCGTGAGGCCGCGCGGGCAGCGCAATGCGCGAGCACTGAGCGCTCTGATGGCACCGACGCCACGTCACGCAACCGTTGACATCGTCGTCTCACGCGACGCGATTGCGGGGATTACTTCAGCGCCGAGGCCCCGCTGACGCGGCGATAACGTACGCCATGGCGCCGATTACCACAGAGAGCAGCAAGACGACAACACCGTACACCGGCGTCGGGTGGAACGACGATACGTTCAGCCGATGCACGAGTTCAAAGAAGATCAACGAGAAGAACAAGAGCACGCATCCTTGTGCGGCAGCTCTTCCAACTCGACCCTTGGGTGTATTGGCGATGGCCACGATGAGCCCCGACAAGAGTGCTACCGCGAGTGCGCCGTTCGACATGGCATCGACCTGACCGAGTTGCTGACCCACCACCAGCAGTAGCGCCCCGACAGCGCAGCCGATCGAGAAACGAGCGATATGGCGCATGGCGTTCAAGACGAAAGTTGTCGTCCGTTTCGTTGGTTCGGGAATCCTGCAGGTGAATGTATGGGCAGGCCGGCAAGAGTGCGAACGCCGTCACCGACATCGTGTCGGTGACGGCGTTCGTGGCGTCATGTGAAGCGGCGGTGCGCGATCAGCGTCCGTCGCCCGACGCGGCGCGCGACGGCGCCGGATCGGTGGGCTTCACATCCTGAAGCCAGTACGCAAACCACTGGCGCAGTCGCCCGAGCCGGTCCACCAGCAGCCACGGCTCACCCGTGCGCGAGAGATCGTGCGTGCTGCGCGGATAGCGCACGAACTCGGCCGGCACGCCGTGCTTCTTGAGGCCGAGGAACCACTGCTCGGCGTCGGTCATGGGCGTGCGGTGGTCGAGCTCCGACTGCACGATGAGCGTCGGCGTCTTCACCTGCCGGATGTAGCGGATGGGCGAGAGCGTGTCGTACATGATCGGGTTGTCCCACGGCGTGCCGTAGAACTCGAACTCGGTGAGCCCCTGCGCGTCGGAGCTGCCGTACCATGACCACCAGTTGCTGATCATGCGATCGGCCTGCGCGGCCTTGAAGCGATTCGTCTTCACCGTGACCCACGCCGTCATCACG
>JALOPS010000298.1 GCA_025453745.1 Gemmatimonadaceae bacterium | reverse complement strand
CGGCAAGGTCTCGCGCGCCAGCGTGCAGCCCGTGACTGCCGATGCCTTGGCGCTCCCGCTGGCCGACGGCGTGTTCTCTGGCGCGCTCGTGGCCTTCGGCATTCGCAATGTGGCGGATCTCGACGCCGGACTGCGCGAGGTGCGGCGCGTGCTGCGTCCCGGCGCGCGGTTCGTGATCCTCGAGTTCTCCACGCCGCGGATGCGTGTCGTGCGCGCCGCCTACCAGACGTACTTCCACCACGTGCTCCCGCGGATCGGTGCGCTCGTCAGTGGCCACGCGTCTGCCTACACCTACCTGCCGGCGTCTGTGGCGCACTTCCCGACGGAGGAGCGGCTGGCCGATCGCATGCGCGCCGCGGGATTCTCCCGGGTGACCTGGCGTCCGCTTTCCTTCGGCATCGCGGCGCTGCACGTCGCCGTGGCCTGAGCACCGACTACATGGCTCTCGACTCCCTGCAGGACTTCCTCTCGGCGATCGATCGCGCGGGGGAGCTCGTGCGCGTGCGCGAGCCCGTCGCCACGCATCTCGAACTCTGCGCGATCACCGATCGCGCGAGCAAACTGCCCGGCGGTGGGCCGGCGCTGCTGTTCGAGCAGCCGGTGCTGCGCGACGGCTCGCGGTCGCCGTATCCGGTCGCGATCAACCTGTTCGGTTCGATGCGGCGCATGGCAATCGCGCTCGGCGTCACCGAGCTCGATGCGATCGGCGCACGGATCACGCAACTGATCGACACGAAGATCCCCGACGGATTCATCGCGAAGCTCGGGCTGATTCCTCGACTGCTCGAGATCTCGAAGTTTCCTCCGCGTGTGCACGGCGGAACGCCGGCGTGCCAGCAGGTGGTGTGGCGCGGCGACGAGGTGGACCTCGATCGGTTGCCGATCCTCACCTGCTGGCCGGAGGACGGCGGGCCGTACGTCACGCTGACGATGGTCATCTCGAAGGATCCGGCGCGTGGCATCCGCAACGTGGGGATGTATCGCGTGCAGCAGTTGGGGAAGCGCGAAGTCGCGATGCATTGGCAGCGCCACAAGGTGGGGGCGGAGCACTGGCGGCAGATGGCCGAGCGCGGCGAGACGATGCCGGTGTGCATTGCGGTGGGGGCAGACCCGGCCTCGATGTATTCCGCCTCGGCGCCGCTGCCACCGGCGGTGGACGAGTTCCTCTTTGCGGGTTTTCTGCGCAAGCAGCCCGTCGCGCTGGCAAAGGCGGTGAGCAACGAGCTCGAGGTGCCTGCGGAGGCCGACCTGGTGATCGAGGGGTACATCGATCCGCGCGAGGCACTCGTGACCGAAGGCCCGTTTGGCGACCACACCGGCTTCTACAGCGAGGCAGATCTCTATCCCAAGGTGCACGTCACCGCGGTCACGATGCGCGAGCGCATGACCTATGCGACGACAGTCGTGGGGCGCCCGCCCATGGAGGATTTCTACCTCGGTCACGCGACCGAGCGGATCTTCCTGCCGCTCCTGCGCCTGACGCTGCCGGAGGTGGTGGACTACCATATGCCGGCCGAGGGGATCTTCCACAACCTCGTCTTCGTGTCGATCGACAAGAAGTATCCCGGCCACGCGGACAAGGTGATGCACGCACTGTGGGGGCAGGGGCTCATGTCGCTCGCGAAGGTGCTCGTGGTCTTCGACAAGGATGTGGACGTGCGCGATGCGCAGCAGGCGTGGTGGATCGCGCTCAACAACCTCGATCCGCAGCGCGACGTGCGCTTTGGCATGGGGCCGGTCGACGTGCTCGATCATGCGAGTCGTGCGTTCAGCTTCGGCAGCAAGATGGGGATCGACGCGACACGCAAATGGCCGGAAGAAGGCTTCACGCGTCCGTGGCCCAAGCGGATCGACGTGGACGCGGCGACCGCCCGCGCGGTCGAGACGAAGTGGGCGTCGCTGGGGATTCGGTGACCGCGCCACATCCCACGGCGGCCGTCGGCCGCGACGGGCAGACGCTCGAGGGGACCTCGCGTCTCGTGGCACTCGTCAACTTCGTCAAGCTGCCGCACACGGTCTTTGCGCTGCCCTTTGCGCTCGTCGGCGTGATTCTCGCGAGCGTCGAGCACCCGGTGACGTGGCGCGCGCTCGTGTGGGTGGTTGTCGCCTTCACGTCGGCGCGCTTCGCGGCGATGGGGGTCAACCGGATCGTCGATCGCGAAATCGATGGGGCGAACCCGCGTACCGCGATGCGTGAGCTGCCGCGCGGTGTGCTCTCCACGCGCGACGCCGTCATTGCGACCACGACGATGACGGTGCTCTTCATCGTTGCGGCATGGCGGCTCAATCCGCTCTGCCTGGCCCTGTCGCCCGTCGCCCTCGCGTGGACGTTCGGCTACAGCTACACCAAGCGGTTCACGCGCTGGTCGCACATTGTCCTGGGGATCGGCATCTCGATCGCGCCGGTGGGCGGGTATCTCGCGATCACGGGCGCGTGGAGCACACCGGCTTGGATGCTCGTGCTGCTCTCGAGCGCGGTGGCGGCGTGGGTCGCGGGCTTCGATATCCTCTACGCGCTGCAGGATGTGTCGTTCGATACCGTGCGCGGATTGCACTCGATCCCGAAGGACCTGGGCGAGGGCCCGGCGTTCATGATCGCGCGCGCGTTGCACGCGTGGACCGTGGTCGCGCTGACGCTCGTGGGCGTGACCACGGGGCGCGGCGCGAGGTGGATGGCCGGCGTGGCGCTCACGGCGGTGCTGCTGATGTACGAACATCGGCTCGTGCGGCCCGGCGACCTCCGGCGACTCGATGCGGCGTTCTTCACGATGAACGGCATCATCAGCCTCGCCTTCTTCGGCTGTGCGCTGCTCGACCGGGTGCTCGGCGCGTGAGCACACTGCCACTTGTCGTCGCCATCACGGGCGCCTCGGGCGCACCCTACGCCGTCCGGCTGCTCGAGGCGCTGGTGGCGGCCGACCAGCCTACCTGGCTGATCGTCTCGGGACACGGGCAACGACTGCTCGACACCGAAACCCCATTCGCGTCGATCGAGGCGCTGCGCGAGCATGTTGGTGCGTCGGCGTGGGATCGCGTGATCACGACGTTCGACGACGGCGATCGTGGGGCGAAGCCCGCGTCGGGTTCCGTGCGCACGAGAGGGATGGTGATCTGTCCCTGTTCGATGGGCACCGTGGCGGCAATCGCGCATGGTACCTCGCGGTCGCTCGTTGAGCGCGCGGCCGACGTGGTGCTCAAGGAGCGCCGGCGACTGGTGCTCGTGCCGCGCGAGACGCCGCTTTCGGAGATCCACCTCGACAACCTGCTGCGTGTGACGCGTGCGGGTGCCGTGGTGCTGCCGGCCGCGCCGGGCTTCTATCATCGCCCCACGCGCATCGAGGAGCTCGTGGATTTCGTGGTGCAGCGCGTGCTCGACCACGCCGGCGTGGAGCATACGATCGCGCGGCGGTGGGGAGACGGCCCGGCGTGAGTGATGTGGTGGTGGTGGGGCTCATCAGCGACACACACGGCCTGTTGCGAGCCGATGTATTCGAGGCGCTCGCCGGAGTCGATCGCATTCTGCATGCAGGGGATGTAGGTCCGGACAGCCTGCTCGACGAACTCGAGGTGATCGCGCCGGTGGCTGCCGTGTACGGCAACACCGATGCCCCCGGTCGAACGCGACTGGCCGAGTCGCTCGACCTCGTCATCGCGGGGCGCACGGTGCACGTGTCGCATGGGCACGAGGTCGGCCGGACGACGCCGGAGACGCTGCTGGCGACCTACGCGGCGGACGTCATTGTGTACGGGCACACGCACCGGCAGCTCGTCACGCGCGTGGGCGAGCGGCTCGTGGTCAATCCGGGGGCTGCGGGGGCGCGACGGTTCGATCTGCTGCCGTCGGTGGCGCGGCTGACGATCAGTGCGGGGCGCGCGGACGTGGCGCTGATTCCGCTCGCGGGGTAGTGGGGTAGTGGGGAAGTGGGGAAGTGGGGTAGTGGGGTAGCGGAGGCGCGAGTCGGCGATGTCGCGCGCTATGCGACGTCGAGACTACCGCGCCCCGCGGCCGCGAGCGCGGCGTGCAGGTCGTTGTGCACGCGCGCGCGCTCGATGGCGCGGGTGTCGAACCAGCGCGTGACGGCGAGCATCTCCTCGAAGCGGTCGGGCCGACGTACATCCGACGCGGCGGACCGCGTCTGCGCGACGGCGACGCGCAGCGCCTCCATGGCATCGCGATCGCGCGCCATCGCGTCACCGATGACGATGCCGTGTTGCAGCGCGACGACGCGGTCGGCACCCGGCGCACCGAGCACCACGTAGTAGCCGGACGGACCGTCGATCTGCGCACGCGCGCGGGCGAGCTGGTGGTCGAGCGAGGCGAGCGTGGAGAGCCGGTTACGCAGCCATCCGGCACGTTCGTACGCGAGCGCCGCGCTCGCACTCGCCAGCGCCTCGTGCAACTCGGCGACCGGGCGATCGTTGTGGCCGGCGAGATACGCGAGGGCGGCGTCGACGGCGCCGCGATAGGCCGCGCGGGTCGAGGCGGCCACGCAGGGCCCGAGACACCGCCGGGTTTCGTAGCGATGACAGCGCGGTGTGGCCGTGCGGAGCGACGGGACGTCGGGCGCGTCGCCGAAGAGATCACTGTCGTCGGCGTAGCCGAACTCGCCGTCATCCGGACAGTCGCGCAGGCCGAAGGCGTCGTTCAGGACGCGGATGGCGTCGCGCACGACGCGGGCCTGCGTGAAGGGACCCACGGTGTCGCCGTACACGGATGGGGGCACGTGCGTGGCACGCACCACGCGCAGCCGTGGCACCGCGTCGCGTGTGGCGAAGACCATCCAGTACTTGGCCGCCGGGCGCGCCATGTCGCGATTGAAGGGCGGCAGATGCGCGCGCACCAGGCGACACTCGCGCACGACGGCGTCGAACTCGCTCGGCAGTTCGTCCCACTCGATGCGCGCGGTCTGCTGCAGGAGGCGCGCGGCCTTCTCGTCTGGCGAGGCGGCGCGGAAGTAGGAGAGCAGGCGGGTGCGCAACTGGCGCGAGCGCCCCACGTAGAGCACGCTGCCGTCGATCGAGCGCATGCGATAGACGCCGGGCACGTTGCGTGCGTGCGTGCGCACATGGTCGCGCAACGGGGTGACGCCGGCGCGTGGCGCAGGGCGAAAGAGCCCGAACTGCTCGACGCCGCTCACCGC
>JALOPS010000297.1 GCA_025453745.1 Gemmatimonadaceae bacterium | reverse complement strand
CGCCCGGTCATCGCTCGCGTAGCGAAGCTGCACGAGCACGCCGGGACCCAGCGCGTCGTCCGGGAGCGCGACGCCGCGGAACGGTCCGCGCGGATCGGCCATCAACCGGGAGCCACTCGTCAGCCGCGCGCTGGGCGCGCGCACATGCGGGGCAGCGAGGTCGGCGAAGCCGTCGAACTGTGTGCGCACCGTGTGGGTCAGGTCGTCATGCGTGGGGCGAAAGTTCGTCATCGCCACGCCCAGCGCACTCGTGCTGTCGAGCGCGCCATGCGTGCCGCCCAACGGACGCAGCCGATTGGCCACGGAGACAAACCCGAAGCCCACGCGCGCGTCGACGGCGACCGAGACGAGAATCGGCGCGGGGTTGAGCGTGATGGTGGTGTGTCCGTGCACGATGCGCGGCAGGGCCGCCGGGTAGCGCGTCGTCATGCTCGCCCGCGTCCACGCGGAGTCGTCGGCGAAGCCGTCGTGATCCAGATGACCGGACGCGCGGAGCGCGTTAACGATCGACCGATGTTCGAGTGGATCGCCGTGACCGGGGCGATAGCGCAGACGCAGGCGCGCCGAGGTCGTGTCGCGGTCGATCCACGCGTCGGTGCTGTCGCTCGCGCGCCGTACATGGATGCGCCCGTCGCGGTGCCGCGTGGTCACGAGCTCGATGCCCGGTGTGGCGAGCAGTGCGGTCGCCACCGACTCCACCGAGTCCTCCGCACAGAAGACGCCAAAGCCCGTCGTCACGCCATCGACGCTCAGCGCGACATCGGTGGGCGCCTCGAGCCGCCCGCGCACCTGAAAGCCGCGCGCCGACAGCGTATCGACCAGTGGAATGAATCGCGCCTGCGTGGCGCGGTTGTGTCCGTGATCGGAGAGCAGCACGATCTCGAGCGCGCGCCCCGTGCGGGCGCGATACGCGATCTGCAGCTCGCGCAGCTCCGCATCGAGATGCTCGAGATATGCGCGCAGCTTGCCGTTGGTGTGCTGCAGCGCGTCGGGACCCACGTTGTACACATAGAGCGTCCGTCGGTCCGACGTACGCCAGAACGCCGCGATCGCATCGTCGACTTCCTGCTTCGCGATCTTCTCGGAAATCAGATACGCACTGAGATGGTGGAAGCGTCCGCCGAAGGCGAGGTCCATGCGCTCTTCGTACTCGATGGGCGCGATGGCATCGAGGGCGCTGCCGACCACGGCATTGGCCGTCCGACTGAAGAACACGCGCTGATAGCCGGCTGGCGGCATCACGCCGAAGATGTCGTGCCACGCCACATCGCTGATCGACGGAAAGGTCGACACCAGGCGACTCGGCGCGTGGAAGTCGGCAAACAGCCCGCGGGCGCGAGCGGCCACGACGTCGCGATAGTCGACTCCGTCCAGCGCGAGGACGAGCCGTCGCGGCAACGCTTCCGGTGGC
Organism: Gemmatimonadaceae bacterium; assembly: GCA_025453745.1. Taxonomy (GTDB): domain Bacteria; phylum Gemmatimonadota; class Gemmatimonadetes; order Gemmatimonadales; family Gemmatimonadaceae; genus JALOPS01. Next base: position 3,757 of record JALOPS010000297.1, on the reverse strand, counting down.
GCCGGCGCCGGCGTGGGACGAAGGCATGCCGCGAGCCCCGAGAGGGCAAGCACCCCGATACGGCGCGCCGCGCGCCAGCCGAACGCGCGCATCGATGGCGAACCAACGCAGAGAAGCCACCCCCACCGGAGACGCATGTCCCGCAACCTACGCGCGGCGTCGCGGGGGAGTGTCAGCAGCGCGTGCCGCGCCCCGCACTGCGGCGCTCAGGACACCGAGTAGTCGAGGAATCCCTTGTTGATCATGCCCAGCGTCCGATCGAGGCGATACACGCCGCCGCCTTCGCGCGAGCGGCTCGCGTCGGTGTTGCCTTCCAGCGTGATCAGCTTGCCACCCTCGATCCGCTCGATGATGCCGGTGTGTCCGAGGCCGCGCCCGTGATCCATGATGAAGATCATGCCCGGCTGCAGTTGTGCGAGATCCGCTCCCACTTCCGCACGCGGGATGCGGCGCGCGCCCGCGCCAGGGGCACGCCGCCAATGATCGAGGCAGCCCGCCGTGCGCACCAACGGATTCGGACGATCGAGCTGACGCGCGGCCTGCACCGCGCACCAGTACACGAACGCCGCGCACCACGAATTGCCCGGCGGTGTGCCGGTGCTCGCAAGGTACGCTTCCACATCGGGGCCACGGTTGGAGTTCGCCGGGACTTCGCGCACCAGTCGCGCTTCCTCGCCGCGCGCCACTGCCACGAGTCGCGCGAGCAGCGCGCTCGTCGAGGTCTCGCGAGACGGCACGGCGCGCGCACCAAAGAGGCGCGACCAGGTGACCGGTCCGATCGCGCCGTCCTGCCGCAGCGGGCGACCATCCGCGTCGACCTGTCGAGCCTGGAAGAGGCGGACCGCTTGCCGCGTGCGCGGACCAAAGGTGGAATCGGTGGGGTCGAGCCACGCGGCATCGGTGCGCCCGAGTCCGAGCGCGACGTTGAGCTGCGCCTTGACCGCGCGCACGATCGCGCCGTCTCGCTCGCCGACGGCGATGCTGCGACCGGGATAGTCCATGAGTGTGTGTCCGTGTAGAGCGAGTCAGTCGCGCGGCGCTGCCGTGCGACCGGCCGCGAGCGATGGCATGAGCGCTTCGAGCCCCTTGGGCCCGACGTAGCCGCCGATCACGCCCGCAAGCAAGGCGACCAGTGACCCTGACCCCGCGGGGAGGTCGAGCCCGGGCAGGTTGAGCACGCCGAGGGCGACAACGAGCGCGACGACGAGTCCGGACAGTATGCCGCTCGCCAGCACTGGCACGAGGTGCTTGCGGCGCGAGCGTGTGCGATCGCGCAGGATGAGCATCGCCGAGCCGGCCAGCGCGCCAAGCGCGGCGCCGGCGAGCAGACCGAGCGGGGCGGTGAAGCGGGTGGTGGTGACGCCATCGTCGAGCGCGGCGGAGCGCGCGGTGATCGACACGGCGCCAATGCCTGCGGAGCGCAGCCGCGTGGTGGCGGGGGCGTTTCCCTTCGGGTAGAGCGTTTGCTGCTCGAGCGTTCCGCGCGAGCTCTGCAGCATCACGGCGATCGAATCGTCGCTGGCCAGCGCACCGGGCGGAACGGCGACGGTCACCGTGAGCGCGTCGAGCCCCAGGCCATCGACGCGCGGTCGATCCACGGCAACGAGCAGCGTATCGCGACGGAAGGGGACCCAGACCTTGATGCTCTGCTCCGCGAAGTCCGGCCAGATCTCCACACGCATCGCCGCGTCGCGTCGTGTGGTCACCAGGCGAGCGCTCTGCGTGAAGACGTTGGTCTCCTCGAGTGCCACGGTGCCGGGTGCCACGCTGTCGGCCGCGGCGACGATGGAGAAGCGCACGGCGGGTGTGAGTGGGCGCGTACGCGTCCCGTTGAGCGAATCGCGGACGCCGAGCCGGAGCGTCGCCACATAGCTCGCGGTGCGCGAGTCGTAGCGCAGCCCTCCACCGTCGTCGAACCACGGCTTGAGCGCCATCAGGTCGCCGGTCGCGCTATCGCGTGCGACAAAGCGCACCGGCAACGCCACCCCTTCGGCGACGCCGAGCCCCGGCGGCGCGCGCTCGATGCGGGCGGAGTCATCGAGGAAGACCATCACGCGCTGCGTATTGCGGAGCGTGAGGGCGCGTGCGCGTGCCCCGTAGAGTTCGCGCGCGAGGCGCATGGTGGACGATGACGAGTCGCGCGCCAGGGCGACCGGCTGTGTGCCCATCGCGGCGCTGACGCCGGTGACGGATGCAGGGCGGCGGCTGGTCCCTGTGTCGCGCACACCGATGGGCGGCCTGAGCAGGACGGAGGTGCGCGTGCGGACGGCAGGTGCCGCGGTACTCGCCGGCTGTGCCGGAAGCCCAGTGGCCACCAGCAGCAACAGCAGCGCGGCGCGGCAGACGTGAGGCGCCACGCGTCCGGTCATCGCCCGCCGCGGCGAATGGTGGCGATCAGGTGGGTGGAGGGGTGATCGGGCGCACATGGAGACACGCTACTGGCGTGTGCTCACCGCCCTCTCACCAGCGCGCGCGCTGGCTGGTGCGATGACGCGGCCGCAGCTTTCGCCGATTCGAATCACTTCCTTCCTCGGCGTTCTGGTGATGCATGTCACCGTTGCGACGGCGCAGACGGCTTCGCCTGTGGCATTTCCTGCTGCGTGGGCCGGCGAGTGGCGCGGCACGATGACGCAGACCTCGCCCCCGGACAGCGTGCGGGTGCGCGTGCCGGTGCAGGTGACGATTGCCCCGCTCGACGGCACGGGGCGCGTGTGGCGCTGGCGTGAGCTCTTCGACAACGACACGACGCGCGGGCTCAAGGACTACCGCCTGCTCGTGCGCGATGCCGCACGCGGCGAGTATGCGACCGACGAGATGAACGGGATCGTGCTTGAGGCGCGCTGGTTGAGCGGCGTGCTCGAGAGCGTGTTCCAGGTGGGAGAGCAGGTGCTGGCGAGCCGGTACCTGCAACGCGGCGACTCGCTCGTGCACGAGCTCACGTGGTGGAAGGCGACACCGGCGACGCGCACCGCAGGCGCAGGGCGCAATGGCGAGCAGGGTGCCGCGGTGCTGTCGTTCGTGGTGAGCGGGCGACAGCGGAGTGTGATGACGCGGGCGAAGGAGTAGCGCTGAACCTCACGGCAGCGTCGCGCGGAACTGGACGGGCTCGAGGAGACACCCGCGCCGTAGCGACCCGGCGATGATGAACAGCTGTGGTGCAGTCCGAAACCTGAACACCCGATAGAGGCAAAACTGGTCGGAGCGCTCATCGGAGACGACGACCTCACGATTCGAGGCAAAGAAGGGTGTCAGCGGTCCGAAGCTGGTCGTCTTCACTTCGATGAGCCGTTCGCTGCCGTCGGAGTCGAACGACGCGATGTCGAATCCGAGGCCATCACCTCGGGTGCGCGCCACATGTTCGATCCGATCCGCGAGATGCCGAGCTCCCGCTTCCCACAGGCGCCGATGTTCGAACTCCAGCACGAAGCGCTCGCCCGCGCTGCCGAGCGACGCGTTGCTGGCCTCGCGCTCCAGGTAATTCACACCGAGGCGAGGGACGGCGGCTGGAACCGCCCGCTCCAGTGCGCGGTTGCCGCGCGGACCGGCAGCCGGTACGGGGACCCAGATGGCATCGAGTGAGCGATCGATCGAGACTTGGCCGACCTCCGCCGAAACCACTGCGGCCGCTGCGGCCGCCAGCGGAGCGTCCGCCACGAGACGAGCGACGACCTCCACGCGAAGGCGATCCTGGTAGTTGACTCGCGGTTTGTACCCGTCGATGTACGGAAACCCCTCCTCGATCAGAACCGCACTGATG
>JALOPS010000296.1 GCA_025453745.1 Gemmatimonadaceae bacterium | reverse complement strand
CCCGACAGCGTGCGACAGATGCGCATGGCCGGCCCCGACACGCTCGATGCGTATCCGGTGCTCGTCTGCGAGGGGCAACCGGTGCGCGGCATTCGCGTGCGGACGTTCGGGCCGTACACCGACAAGCTGCGGGAAGGCTTCGCCTGGTTCGGCACGATGGTGCAGGCGATGCACGCGAACACGCGCGAGGATGTGGTGCGCGGCTTCCTGCTGATGAAGGAAGGGGAAGCCTGCACCGAGTTTGCACGGCGCGAGTCGGAGCGCCTGTTGCGCGCGCAACCGTTTCTCGTCGACGCGCGCATCGTCGCCCACGACGACGGAAAGGGCGGCGCGATCCTCGACGTATCCACGCGCGATGAATTCTCCGCGCTCGTGGAAGTCAGCGCGCGCTCCCAGTCGCCGATGGTGCGCGGTGTGCGCTTCGGCGAGACGAATCTCGGCGGGACGGCGACGCTCGCGCTGCTCGATTGGCGCGACGGCGGCGCCTACAACGATCGGATCGGTGTGCGGCTGCAACGCTTTCTCGTCGGCGGCCGACCCAACGTGATGAACATCGTCGCGGCGCGCGATCCGCGAGGACACACCGTGCAGTTCGACCTGTTCCGTCCGTATCTCACCGACCTGCAGCGCTTCGCGTGGCGCGCGGCCGTGTTTGCCAATCGCGACTATGCGGGCTTCACGCGACCGCTGGGCGAAGGGAATGCACTGCGCTTCACGCGGCGCGCGGCCGACCTGGCGGGGATCCGGCGCTTCGGTCCGACGGGCAGTCTGTGGCTGGGCGGCGCGATGCTGAGCTGGGAGCAGCACGAGACCGAATTCGATCGCCCTGTGCTGTTGCGAGAGACGGGCTTCGCGCGCGACACCGCCGGGCCGTTTCCCTCGCGCTTTCGCAACCATGCCGTCGCCCGCGTGAATCTGCTCGGCGGGTACCGACGCGTGCGCTTCCAGCGCGTGCAGGGCTTCGATGCACTCACCGGTGCGCAAGATGTGCGCATGGGGTTCCAGGGCGGTGTGCAGGCGGGGCGCTCGGTGCGGGGCTTCGGCATGCGCGACAACGACTGGTTCGTGGCGGGTGGCGCGTTCTGGGGCGATGGCGGCCCGCGCAGCTACATCGGAGCGCAGGCGCACGTGGAAGGGCGTCGGGACATCGGCCGCGGTGTGTGGGACGAAGTCGTCTCTGGCGGCCGCGTGGCGTGGTACGGCAAGCCGGCCGCACCGTGGCTCACGCAAGTTGGCGTCGAGTGGAGCGCCGGCTGGAGTGCGAGCGTCCCTTTCCAGCTCTCCTTCGCGGACATCGAGGGCGGCGTGCGCGGCTACGGCCGCTCACGCGAAGTGGGCGGCCAGCGCCTCGTCGCGCGGTTCGAGCAGCGATGGGTGCCGCCGCTTGCGCTCACCGCGGGTGATATCGGTCTCGCCGTGTTCGCCGATGTCGGGGTGCTCAAGGCCGGATCGGTGCCGTACGCGCGCGGCGATTTCACGGCGTCGAGCGTGGGGCTGTCGGTGCTCGCCACCGCACCGCGACGGTCCCGTCGCGTCTGGCGCGTCGACATCGCGATGCCGCTGGTCGCCGACGGGCGCGCGAAGAGCGTGGTGGTGCGGCTGGTCAGTGCCGATCGCACGCGCCAGTTCTGGCGCGATCCGCGCGATCTCATGCGCGCGCGCGATCAGTCGGTGCCCGAGAGCCTCTTCAACTGGCCGTAGACGCGCGCGGCACACACGCGCCGACGACCGATGACCGCAGCGCGACCGTGCGGCGCCGCGGTACCACGCACGGCCCGCTACCCGCCCGGGTTTTCCTTCTTGGGCTTGGGCACCTTGCCCGGGGGCATCTCCGGCTTCCGCCACATCACGATCACCGAGCAATACCGCGCGGTGCTGCGTGGGTCGCTTGGCTGAAATCGCGCCGGCGCCGTCGATGCCTGCGGATAGACCTCGACCGCCATGAAGTCGTCGGCCATGAACATGTCGTCGGGGTTCGCCCCCTGCATGTTGGCGAGCGGCATGCCGTCGAGCACCCAGGTGGGTTGGCAGCGCCCGCTGCGCAGCGATGACGAGCCGCGCCCGCTCGAGATCATCGACTGGCCATTGGGCAACTGCCGGATCTGAAGCCCCGGCACCGTGCGCAGCAGGTCGGCTACGCGGACGGCACCCGAGCGCCGGATGTCTTCGGGGTCGATGAAGTAGCCGCTCCCCTCGGTGCGCTGTCGCTCGAGAAAGCCGACCTGCTCGAGCAGGGAGCGACGGCGTCCCTCGACATTGACGCCTTCGAGCTCGGTGGCGACCGGCGTGAGCTCGATCGACACGGCGCGTTCGCGATCGGCACCCAGGTTCACCGCGAACTGCAGCGGCTCGTAGCCCAGGGCGCGCACGGTGAACACGTTGCGCCCGTCGGGCATCGTCGCAACACGAAACATGCCGTTTTCGTCGGTGCGTGTGACGATCGAGTCGGCGTGATCGTGCTGCACGATGGCGTTCGGCACGGGGGTGCCACCGATCCCCTTGACCACGCCGCGCATGGTCGCCACGGGCGACGATTGGGCAATCAGCGGGGCGCCGCGCGCGAGCAGGACGCCGGCGATGAGGGTGGACACGATGGAGCGCGACATGGGGTGTCCTCGGAGGACGCGCGCGTCAGGCCTGCACGGTGCGGGTCAGGCGCTTGAGGAGAGGGACACAGAGGAACATGAGGGCTGCCGCAGCAAACGACGAGATGACGAAGATCGTGAAGAAGCCCTTGTTGGTGGCACTCATCTCCTGAATCCACCCGACAAGTCCGGTGCCGGGCGTGGCCGGCGCCTCTCCGGGGAGCGGGGTGAAGCCGGCGAGGAAGCCGGAGACCTTGTTGGCTGCGGCGTTCGAGAGAAACCAGACCCCCATCAGCAGCGACGCGAACTGCGCCGGCGCGACCTTCGTCACGTAGGACAGCCCCACCGGCGACACGCACACCTCGCCGATGGACTGGAGGCCGATCGCCACGACGAGCCAGGCCGGGCTCACCTTGACCCCGCCGTCGGCCAGCGCGCCACCGACCTGCAGCACCATGAACCCGGCACCGAGCAGGGCCAGTCCGAGCACCATCTTGAGCGAGGTGCTGGGTTCGCGGCGCATGGCACCGAGGCGAAGCCACACCCACGCCATCACCGGCGAGAAGGCGAGCACGAAGAACGGATTGATCGACTGCGACCAGGCCGACGGGATCTCGAAGCTCCCCATCTGCCGATTGGTACTGCGATCGAAGAAGAGTGCGAACGACGAGCCCTGCTGCTCGTAGGCGGCCCAGAAGAAGACGACGAAGAAGGCAACGATGAAGAGCGCGATCACGCGCATGCGCTCCTCTCCGACCGTGCCGAGGAACGACGCGCCGAAGGCACCGCCGATGATCGCGCCGACGAGGAGTGCCAGTGGACTGCCATCGGCGACGAGCCACGCGAGTGCGACGCCGCCGAGCACGCCGACGATGCCGTGCATTGGATTCATGTTCGCCCCGCTCGACTCCGTCCCCGCGCTCGCGAGGGCGCGCGGCGTCGGCAAGCCGATGCCGGGGAGCAGCCGGTCACGCCAGACGACAAAGGCGATCAGGCCGAGCACCATGCCCACGCCGGCGGCGGCAAAGCCCCAGTGCCAGCCGAACTGCGGGCTGGCCGCGAGATAGCCGCAGACGAGCGGGCCGAGAAAGGCGCCCAGGTTGATCCCCATGTAAAAGAACGTGAAGCCGGCGTCGCGTCGCGTGTCATTGGCCGGATAGAGCTGGCCGACCATCGTGGAGACGTTCGGCTTGAAGAGGCCCGTGCCGACGATGACGAGGCCAAGTCCCGCATAGAACGCCGTCATGCCGGGAAACGCGAGGACGAAGTGACCAGCCGCGATGATCGCGCCACCAAGCACCAGCGAGCGCCGTGTGCCGATCAGCCGGTCGGCCAGAAAGCCGCCCACGATGGGCGTGAGGAACACGAGCATCGTGTACGTGCCGTAGAGCCCCGTGGCCCGCGCCTTCTCCCAGCCGAGTTCATTGACGAGATAGAGCACGAGCAGCGCGCGCATCCCGTAGTAGGAGAAGCGCTCCCACATCTCGGCGGCAAAGAGCAGGCCGAGCCCGCGCGGATGTCCGAAGAACGAGCGATCATCGAGCGCCGCGGATCGCTCGGCGACGGGACTGGGCGAAGGGGTGGCTGCGCTCACGATGGGGCGGGGGAAGGGGAAGGTGGCGCCGCAATCTTGTGACATGCGGCCCAGTGCCCCGGGGCGACCTCACGCCACGCAGGCACCTCGGTACGGCACTGTGCATCGCGTGCGGGATGAAAGCAGCGCGTGTGGAACACGCAGCCGCTCGGCGGATTCGCGGGCGACGGCAGTTCGCCGGCGAGCACGATGCGCTGGCGGCGCGCGGCGGGATCGGGGACGGGCACCGCCGAGAGCAACGCCTGCGTGTAGGGCATCTGGGGGGCGGCAAAGAGCCGCGCGCGGGGCGCCAGCTCGACGAGACGCCCGAGATACATCACCGCCACGCGGTCGGCGAGATGTTCGACGACGGCGAGATCGTGCGCGATGAAGAGATACGACAATCCGCGATCGCGCTTGAGATCCTGCAACAGGTTGATGACCTGGGCCTGCACGCTGACATCGAGAGCGGAGACCGGCTCGTCGCAGACGATGAAGTCCGGTTGCACGGCGAGGGCCCGCGCGATGCCGATGCGCTGCCGCTGCCCGCCGGAGAACTCCGACGGGTAGCGCGTGGCGTGGTCTGCCCGCAGCCCGACCTCCTCGAGCAGGGCGGCGACCCGTTGCTCGGCGGCGGCGCCACGCGCGAGATCGTGCACGATCAGCCCTTCCTTGATCGTGGCCCCCACCGTCATGCGCGGGTTGAGCGACCCGTACGGATCCTGGAAGACGATCTGCATGCGCCGCCTGAGCCGGCGCAGCGGTTCGCGTGCGAGCGTGGAGAGGTCGATGCCGTCGAAGTGCACACTGCCGGAGGTCGGCTCGACGAGACGGAGCATCGCGCGTCCGGTGGTGGACTTGCCGCACCCCGACTCGCCGACGAGTGCGAGCGTTTCGCCGCGCGCAATGTCGAACGACACCCCATCGACGGCGCGCACATGGCCGCGCGGCCGCCCGAAGAGCCCCGACTGGATGGGGAAGTGCTTCGCGAGCGCGCGCACGCGCACGAGT
>JALOPS010000295.1 GCA_025453745.1 Gemmatimonadaceae bacterium | reverse complement strand
CCGGGACGCGGGGCCGTTGGCGTCGAAGTCCCCAATCCGTCGCCGCGCATGGTGGGACTGCGCGAGCTGCTCGACGCGCGCGAATTCCAGCAGGCGCGCGCGGCGCTGCCCATTGCCCTCGGGCGGGATCTCGAGGGGAAGGTGGTCGTCGCGGATCTCGCACGCATGCCGCATCTCCTCATCGCCGGCGCGACGGGGTCGGGCAAGTCGGTGTGCGTGAACACCATCATCACCAGCCTGCTCTACCGGCACACGCCCAAGACGCTGCGCCTGTTGATGATCGATCCGAAGATGGTCGAGCTGTCCGTGTACAACGGGCTGCCGCATCTGCGCTATCGCGTCATCACCGACAACAAGCAGGCCGCCCAGGTGCTCAAGTGGGCGGTCTGGGAGATGGAACGGCGGTATCGCCTGCTCGAGGCCAACGGCTGCCGCAACCTGCAGGACTTCAACCGTCGCGTGCAATTGCACGAAGACGGGGAAGGGCTGCCGCTGCGCACGCCGCCGAATCCCCAGGTCGCCTTCGAGGATCAGACCTATCGCGAAGGGATCCTGCCGTACGTCGTGCTCGTTATCGACGAAATGGCCGACCTCATGATGACCGTGCAGGGCGAGGTCGAGGTCCCGATCGCCAAGCTGGCGCAGAAGGCGCGCGCGATCGGCATTCACCTGATTCTGGCCACGCAGCGGCCGAGCGTGAACGTCATCACGGGGCTGATCAAGGCGAACTTTCCGAGCCGCATCGCGTTTCGTGTCGCCTCGCAGGTCGACAGTCGCACGATCATCGATGGGGCGGGAGCGGAAGCGCTGCTCGGCAGCGGGGACATGCTGTTCGTGCCGCCCGGCACGTCGGAGCCGGCGCGCGTGCAGGGCGCGTATCTCTCGAGTGAAGAGACCGAGCGGATGATGCGCTGGTTCACCGATCGGGTGGCCGCACGCGCCGCCGAGCGGAGTGCGCGTGGACTGCCCGCAGAGTTCGCGGTGCCCGATCTGCTCGAGGAAGTCGCGCGGCTCGAGGCGGAACAGGGCGGTGGCGCGCGCGACGACGACGGCGCGCCGGGTGCCGGCGGACGCGATGAGTTCTTCCGCCGTGCGGCAGAAGTCGTGATCGAGTCGCGCCAAGGGTCGACGTCATTGTTGCAGCGCAAGCTGCAGATCGGCTACGGACGCGCCGCGCGCATCATCGATGAACTCGAGGCGGCGGGCGTGTTGGGCCCGTCGCGCGGTGCGCGCGGGCGCGATGTGCTGATCGGTTTCGACGAGCTCGATCGGATCGCGCCGGAGTAGCGCGGTGCGGTAAACATGACGCAAGCGTCGTGTTTGAATCGAGGCGCAACGCGTGCCAATCGCACACCGCATTGGTACGCAACCGTTGACCGCTCCGGCGGGTGGACTATCGTTCCGCTCGCCTACCCACGGTGCTCGCACGAGTCCGACTGCTGCCGTTCCCCCTGATGCATCGACGGCCGGGACTCGTTTGTCGACCTCAACCCGAGTCATCCATGATCCGATCGATCATGCGCGGTGTCGCCCTCACGCTCTGCGCGGCGCTTGCGCATCCGCTTGCCGCGCAGACCGGCGCGATCGCCGGCAAAGTGTCGGAAGAGGGCAGCGGCCGCGCGCTCGCTGCCGCGCGCGTCCAGGCGGTCGCGCCCAATCGTCCACCGGCGGCCGTCGCCACCGGTGAAGACGGGACCTATCGCCTCGGCAATCTCGCGGCGGGCACGTATTCCGTGACCGTCTCGCGCATCGGCTTCCAGCTCAAGCGCTTCGATGGCGTGGTCGTCGCCGCAGGCGCGACGGCGACGGTGAATGCGTCCATGTCCGAGGTGGCGACGCAGCTCACCTCGGTGGTCACGACCGCGTCGCGCAAGCCGGAGAAGGCGCTCGATGCGCCGGCCCAGATCTCGATCGTCACCTCGGAGCGCATCAACGAGCGCTCCGCGCTCACCGTGAGCGACCAGATCCGCAATCAGCCCGGTGTCAGCGTGAGCCAGGGCGGCATCGCACAGGCGAACATCGTCGCGCGTGGCTTCAACAACGCGTTCTCCGGCTCCATGCTGATGCTGCAGGACTACCGCTTCGCCGGAGTCCCGTCGCTGCGTGTGAACGTGCCGTTCCTGTTCACCGGTACGAGCGAAGACATCGATCGCCTGGAGGTGCTCATTGGCCCCGCGTCGGCGCTCTACGGGCCCAACAGCGCCAACGGCGTGCTGCACGTCATCACCAAGTCGCCCTTCCAGTCCAAGGGAACGACGCTCACGCTCGACGGCGGTGAACGGTCGATCATTCGCGGCGGGCTTCGATACGCCGGCGCCAACGAGAAGAACACCGTCGGCTTCAAGTTCTCCGGCGAGTACATGCGCGGGAACGACTGGGAGTATCGTGATCCGTCGGAGCCCACGACGTTCCCGGCCAATGCGCCGCAGGGACGCGCCGGCCAGCGCAACGCGCGCAACTTCGACGTCGATCGCTATACCGCCGAGGCCCGACTCGACCTCCGCCCGATCGAGGGGCTCGAGCTCATCTCGACCTACGGCCGCACGCACATCGGCAGCTTCATCGAACTGACCGGCGCCAACGGCGCCGCGCAGGGCAATGGCTGGGTCTACCAGAACTTCCAGCAGCGCGTGCGCTACAAGCGCTTCTTCGGGCAGGTCTTTGCCAACTTGAGCAATGCCGGCAACGACAACAGCAACAGTCTGGACGGCACGTATCTGCTCCGCAGCGGCCAGCCGATCGTCGACAAGTCGCGCGTCATCGTTGGCCAGCTCCAGCACGGCTTCACCGCCGGCAAGTTCGACTTCACGTATGGCACCGACTACATCGCCACGCAGCCGAACACGGGCAACACCATCAATGGCGCGAACGAAGGGCGCGACAACGTCAACGAGTTCGGCGCGTACGTGCAGAGCACGTTCGACATCACGAACAAGCTGCAGCTCCTCGGCGCGTATCGTGTGGACGCCAATAACGTGATCGAGGGGCAGCAATACTCGCCGCGCGCGGCCCTCATCTTCAAGCCGACGAACACGCAGAACATGCGCGTAACGTACAATCGCGCCTTCAATACGCCGGCCAACTTCACGTTCTTCCTCGACCTCGTGCAGGCGCGGGATGTTGGTGGCTCACGGTATGACATTTATGCGCAGGGCAATCCGCCCAAGACCGGGTTGCAGTTCAATCGGAGCTGTGCGGGTGCTGGATTCGGCAACTTCTGCATGAAGTCGCCGCTCGCCGGCAACGGCGCGTTCGTGCCGGCATCGGCGGCGTCTGCCTTCCCGGGACTCGTCGCGGCACAGCGAGCGGCATTCACCGCGGGCATCACGCCGGCGGTTGGCGGTGCGCTGCAGCAGTTCGGCGCGCAGTTGATTCAGGGCGGGCTGCCCGCGGCGGCGGTCAATGCGGCGGTGGCCGCGCTCTCCCAGTCGCTCCCCGGCACGATCATCAATGGACTCGCGGCCGCACGTCCGACCGATGCGCAGCTTTCCAGCCGAGTGGCCTATCTGACGTCAGGCACCGTCAACCTCACGCCGGAGCAGGTGACCGATGTGATTCCGCTCGGCGCCTCGTTCAACGACACGTGGGAACTCGGCTACAAGGGCATCATCGGCAACCGCTTCCGCTATGATGCGAGCTTCTGGTACCAGAAGCGCGGCGACCTCGCGACGACGGCCTCGGTCAACACGCCGAACGTGTTCTTCGGCAACCCCACCCAGCTCGGCGGCTATCTCGGCGCCAACATGGGTGGCACGATCGGCCAGACGATCGGACAAGCGCTGGTCGCCGCCGGCGTACCGGCGGCGCAGGCCAACACGTTGGCCGCGCAGTTCGCCGGTCAGTTGGCGCCCGGACTCGCCGGCGCGCTGACGCCCACCCTTGCGCGCGCCCCGCTCGGCCTGATCCAGTACAACGGGGATTTCCCGGCCAACCGGATCTACGCCACATACCTCAACACCAAGGCGCGTCCGCTCTACGTGCACGGCCTCGACCTGGCTACGGACTTCGTGGTCAGCGATCGGCTCACGCTCGAAGGCACCGTGGCCTACATGAATCGCAACGTCTTCGCCGGCGTCCCGGGCGGCAACGGCCTCGATCTCCACGCGAACTCCCCGCGCATGCGCTTCTCCGCGGGCGGTCGCTGGAGCGACGAACGGCGCGGCTTCTCGATGGACGGGCGCATGCGCTACGCGCAGTCGTACCCGGTCAACTCGGGCGTGTACATCTCGAACTTTGCGTTCGCGATCCCGCCGGGCAGCCCGGGTGCGGTGACGAATCCGGATCCGACCCGCGCCGGCGCTGGGCAGTGCCCGCCCGCCGCCGGGTACTTCTGCTACGAGTCGGTGCCGGCGATGACACAGTTCGACCTCACGATCGCCAAGCGCTTCGAGGTCAACTCGCAGCGCTTCCTCTGGTCGATCACGGGGACGAACCTCACCAACCAGCTCGTCAACACCTTCCCGGGCGTGCCGGAGGTCGGCCGCCTGGTGATGACCCGCATCCAGTACTCGTTCTGAGCACCGCGCGGAGACGCACACCACGGGGCGGCGCCATGCGGCGTCGCCCCGTCGTGTTTGGTACACGCTCGGCGCGCTAATCTGACGCGCATGCACCCGCTGCTCGGCCTCGGCGCCCCACTCGTGATCGGACATCGCGGGAATCGCGCGCACGCTCCGGAGAACACGCTCGAGTCGCTGCATCAGGCCGCCGCACTCGGCGTCGACGCGCTCGAGTGCGATCTGCGCGTCACCGAAGACGACCGGCTGGTGGTCTTCCACGACCCCACGGTCGATCGGACCACCAACGCCCGCGGCCCCATCGGACGGCTCACCCTGCGCGAGGCCCGACTGCTCGACGCAGGGCACCGCTTCTCCGCCGATGGCGGTCGCTCGTTCCCGTACCGCGAGCGAGGACTCACGATCCCCACGTTCGACGACGTGCTGGAGGCGTTTCCGGCCATGCCGCTCATCGTCGAACTCAAGACCGCCGACGCGACGGAGCTGGCGGCCCGCACCGTGGATCGACATGGCGCCGCCGACCGCGTGCTCTTCGGCAGCTTCCTCGATGCCGCACTGGCGCCGCTCCGTGGGCGACCGTACGCGCTCAGCGCCTCGGTGCTCCAGACGCGCCGCGCGCTCGTCGACGCGCTGCGCGGGCGCGCGCCGCAGAC
>JALOPS010000294.1 GCA_025453745.1 Gemmatimonadaceae bacterium | reverse complement strand
AGTCGTTGGTTCGCTGGCACTTAGAGAGGGTGCCCCTTCCGATCACCTTCGTGGTCCGCTCCATTAAAGCGTCGTCGCGTACGCGCGGTAGCCGTTGAGCTGCCCGCCTTCCGATCACCTCCGTGGTTGGCTCCATTGAAGCTCGTTCCCGTTCATCGCCTGGGCCACCGCTTGGCTGGCCCCTTCCGATCACCTTCGTGGTCGGCTCCATTGAAGCCGGTGAATCTGCGCCATCAGGACTTCGGTCGCGCTCTCCTTCCGATCACCTTCGTGGTCGGCTCCATTGAAGCGCGTTGGCATCGCGCAGGGGGACCGAGTCGCACGCCTCTTCCGATCAGCTTCGTGATCGGCTCCATTGAAGTATCGGACCTATCGCATCGCAGCGCTGTGAGTGATTGCCCTCACATGCCTCCCAATCCTCTTCGCCATCGGCCTTGCTGGCACTTCCGCGGAACGCCGACCGCCCGAGTGGCGCGTGACCGGCATCACTGACAGGCGCCCGGAGTCATGCTATCGTGAATTCGCAATACGCGATGCGATGCAGCATGCGCTGAGCAACAGCATTCGGCTTGTAGAACGTCGTATCCGGTCGCGAGTTGCAGGCGGAGAGGGACCGGTCAGCGTGGCCATGGATTCGAGAGACGCACGCGTGGTGCGCGATGGCGCTAGCGGCACGATGAGCGCACTCTTTGCGCGCTGGTGTGTCGGTGCGCCTCTTGTCTGCGCTCTCATCGGATGCCGTCCCGACGCGGAGGCCGGACACCGCGACCCTTGGGTCTGGCGCGATCTGCCACCTCCCATTGATCAGACGATTGGCTCTGCAGCGAAACTGCGCGTGTCGCTGAAGGGCGTCTTCGGCGCCGATACCGGTAACGCCGTCCTCGGCAGGATCAGCGCGGTTGCAGCCAACGCCAATGAGTTGTTTGTGTTCGATCGTACCACGTGCGAGGTCGTGGTGTTCACGCGACAGACACGCAGCGTCGCTCGACGATTCGGGCGATGTGGGAAAGGGCCGGACGACTTGGAGTACGTCACCGCCATGGCTCTCGTGAACGACACGCTGGTGCTGATGGATCGCGGAGGCGAAGCGCTCAGTCTGTGGAGTGCGAACGGCTCGCCGCTGTCTACACGCGCCATCGCGCTGAGGGACTCCAATTCGGTCCGTGCCCTGTCCGCTGCGCCGGTGGGTTCCGGGACGGTCGGTGTAGCGGCCGAGCTACTCAGTAACCGTGCCAGCCGGGACGGACGCGTGTATCGCGCCCAAGGCGCCGCGCACGTCAGGTTCGTGGACTACTCCGGCGTTGAGGTCCGCGCAGGCCTGTTCGTCGACGGCGAAGGGCCCGAGCGACGTACGCAGGGACTTTACCGCAGCCTGGCGTCGTGCGCCGATGTCGATGAGGAAGGCGTGCCCTACGTGGCAGCCTTCAACGACTGGGTGCCACAGCTCGCGATCGTGTCCCTCACGCCTCCTCGGGGGAGCGTGCGCCTCAACACGCGCTTCGCCGACCTGCCATTGCATCCTGTGCGAGAGTCCGAAGGGAACGATGCTTTTCTTCCGGGCGGACTGACGAGGGTCGCGTGTCATCGTGAGATGGTAGTCGGCTCGGCCATCCTGGACAGCTCGCGCACGACCGGCCAGCGGGTGGCGATCTGGATTGCCATCGACGTGCGTGGCATGAAACCGTTCGTCGCTCGGGCGGCCAAAAGCGATGCCGAATGGTTCGGGGCAGTCAACGCGATACATGGCCGGACCGCCTTCGTGATCCAGAACACGGTGGCCGGATATCCTCGCGTGGCTGAGGTGGAGATGGCCATGGGTGAGCAAGACGCGTTCTCGATGCGGCGCTGACCAAGCGAGCCATGGTGCGATACCAACGCCTTCGGACGATTCTCATTGCGGGCGCCTTCGTCACGCTGGTGGCGCATTCCGAGTACCGCCGACGCGACACCCGGGCGCGCGCGGCACAGTTGATGAGCGCCCGTGACTCCGTTCGTCGTCTGTCGATTGAGGCATCACTGCTGGTCGGTGCCCTCGGGCGGTCACTGATCACGTCGGGAGACAATGACGCGCTGCTGCATGGCCACGATGAGCACACCGGTGCGCTGACGGTGGTCCCCAGAGACGCAGACTGTGTGGTATACATTCTTAGCCCCTACTGCGCGCACTGCGGGCTGAACGTGGATTCGTTGAACGCGTTGCAAGCTGGCGGTCGCTTGGTCGTTGGCGTCGCCATCAGGGGATCGACCAGCACTGTCAAGGAGTGGATCACACAGCACCGCGTTCGCTTTCCCGTGCTTGCCGATGCCTCCGGCGCCCTGCCCCGCGTCATGCGCAGTGAGTCCACTCCGCTCACGCTCACCTTTCGTCGCGGTCGTCTACAGGAATTCAGACTCGGCCGACTTGCCAGGGACATGTGACGCGAGAGGCGGCCTCGCGGATTCGGTGATCACGTGGTGGCGATCATCGGCTGTTCACACTGCCGCGGAGGAACAGCACGATGGCACACACGGAAGCACGGCGGTGGACTGCGCATCTGGCGATGGTGACGGGCGCAGTCGTTCTGGCGCTTGCCATACGTCCGGAGCCCGCGCTGGCTGATGGACCGGAAGGCAGCTGCGATTCGTCGTCGACGGAGACCATCTGTTGCACATGCCGAATCGTCGAGCATCCGCCGAGTGATTATGAGATCACTGAGTGCGGCAAGACGCGCAATTCCGGCTACGGCAGCTGCCAGGACGGAGGAAGAGAGACTGGGGGCTACTGTCATGGCTCCTGCGACGCAGGGGTGTAGCGGCCACCTGCGACCTCGTAAACGCGCCACGGCGGTGCATTGCTGCCGTGGCGCGCACAAACCACCTTCCCGACATCGAGCGTGGCGCTCGCTGTCGACTAGCGGTTGGAGGTTTGTGGCGGCGCCACGCCAACACTCATGAACTTCCCATTGCTCAGTCGACGGGCCTCCACTGTCGACGCCGGCGGTGCTTCCAGGCACATGAGGCGCTCCAACGCCGCCACCTCCATCGGCCGGCCGGGCAAGGGCCACCGATAACCCACGGTACGCGTTCGGCCGAACCCCCGGCTCCAACTCCCGACAACACCGAGGCGACGGGTGATCGGGACCGCCGCATGGCTTGCCAGCCCTAGCACCGCTAGGCGATTTCCTCCTGCCACGGTTCCGATCTTGTGCTTCGACTTCGAGGGGTCCCCCGCTTGCAGCGCGTATCGCCGGTCTTCGCTGGGGTCCCATCGGAATGACAGCCCGTCGTCGTCGTACTGCCACGGCTTGAACAGGGCACGCGCCAATGCCGACTCGTCTGGTTCGGATCTCCCAACGGCAGCCATCCGCTCGAGAAAATACTGGTGCCCTTGGCCGAACATCAGGCAAAAGGGCGTGGGTTCAACCGTCTCCGGATCGTCGCGCTTGACGATGAGGTCGCACGCCAACGCACCGCGCAGTCGCAACGCGATATCCCGGACGACGGGATCAGTGATGGCGTCCGAGATGCGCTTCACTTCTGCGCGGAACTCTGTGGGACCGTAATCGAGTCCCTTTCGACCATCGAACTCGAATGCAGGTGCGACCCGACGCAGTCCCGCTGCGGTGGCCGCGAGGAGCGCGGCCTGCGTGACGTTGGGCGGAACGTGCAGCGTAAGGTGAAGTGGCATGCCTGCCCACGACACTAGGGCGCGCCACCCGGGCTGTGATACCCGCAACGCCTGGAGCAGACCGAGTGTTGCGAGCCACGCGAGCAACGAGTCCGATGACAACCCCTCGAGACGGTGCTCAGCAGACACCATTGTCGCCCTCCTCCGGCGATGCTGATGCCGCGCAGTCGGCGAGGCGGAACAGCGCCTCAAGCCACGCGACTTTCGTAGCCGCGTTGCGCACCACCTGCCGATCTGGGATCAGGAGCCGCTCAAGTGGCACGACCGGGCACTCGAACTACTGGGCTGGATGAACAGCGACCTGGCTGCCGTCGCGCGCAAAGCGTCGCCCCTCGTCGCCGTCACACAAGCTGGTCCTGCTGCATACAAGCCACTGAGCGATCAAGTGATGTCGATCTGCTGACCGAGGACGACCGCTCGTCAGGTTCTTGAATGAGTGGGTGACGCGACACGTCAGATCGGTATGCCCGAGGACTATGTCGTGCGACATCACGAAGCCGGAGTCGCAGACACCGACGGAAACTCTGCGTCACCGGAACGAGCCCGCAAACTTGGAGATCGCTGAAGAAGCGGCCGTTCGTGAACGTCGAGCGCTCGCCCGGTTGCAACCCGCTCACCTATTCCCCGTCCGATCGATCCAGAACGGGATCTCGCGACGCATCAACACCGGGGGAGTGGCTCCCGCCTTTGCTCGGTCAGACTTGCGTGGCAACCGCACCAGCGACACGCGATGTGGTCCTTCGGCCTGCGTTGCGATGGGCACGTACGTCACGAGTCCGCGCAACCCGCTCTCCACGTCGGTCGCGACCATCCACGTCGGTGTCTGCAGCGGCTGGTCGTCCAGCCGGACATCGAGCACGCGTCCCAGGCACGCCACCACGGAGTCGCGTCCGGCGCGTGCACGGGCCGTGTCTGCGAGCGCTGCCTCAGCGACCGCGGTTGGACAGGCGCGCTCCGCGGCGGCGTCGAAGTGCTCGATACGATACGGCACGAACAGCCGCACCCAGCTCCCGCTGACGACTTCGCTCGGAAGAAATGGTGTCGTCTCATAGATACCGTTCCCCGTGCGCTGGTCGCGATAGTGCGACGGGGTCAGCACACTGCGCCCTTCTTGCGCCAGGAAGCGGTAGCCGTCGGGCGACCAGACGCCGAGCGAAATAAACACCTGCGCCATGACGATACCGAAGACGGCGTAGACGCCGAGCAGGATCCCCACGATGCCGCGCACCTGCCCCATGCGACTCGTGAAGACGAGGAGCATGGGACCCATCAACCTGCTCAACCCCACGACGGCAACGACTCGCGCGACGGCCTCGATCGCGCGCGCGGCGGTCGAGTCGGGCGCAAGGGTTGCACCGATGCGCTTGTCGACGGCCGAGGCGATGATGAGCGGGATCAGGACGAGCGCGCCGAGCACGCTGAACAACCAGACGATCGATACGTCTACGCCCGTGGCCCGGCGAATGGCGGCGACGAGACACACCGTCACCATCTGGCCGACGCCGGCGATGAAG
>JALOPS010000293.1 GCA_025453745.1 Gemmatimonadaceae bacterium | reverse complement strand
GCGCCGCCGCGCAGGAACGTGAGCAGTTGTGCGCCGTCGGTGCGAAAGCCCGCCGTGCGTCCCGGGATGAGCGTGAGGAGGCCAATGCCCACCGATCCGAATCCATAGGCCGCGAGCGAGGCGGCGAAGAGCACGCGGCCGAATGGCGTGGCGATGTCGAACTCGGACGGCCGCAACGACAAACACCACGCGAGCGCAAGCACACCCGTGATGAGGCTCGAGAGCGGACCACCGGCGATGACCACTGCCATGCGCTGGCGTACGCGATGGGTGTCCGTGGGCGCGGTACCGGCGAGGCCACCGGCCAGCGCGATGCTGCGATTCATCGCGAAGCGCCACCCGCTCGCGCTGCGTTCGAGGCGAAGCGGGCCCACGATGAGCAGAAATGCCCGAAAGCCCACGAGACGACCACCCAGCAGATGCCCGAGTTCGTGCACCACGATCGTGCCGATCAACGCCATGCACGAGACCATCAGCAATAGCGCGCTTTGGCTCGTGGAGAGATGAAGCGACGGCATGCTCCCACCGAAGCGCTCACCTACGCTCACGGCGAGCGCACCAACCACGCCGCCGCCAATGGCGTAGGGCAGCACTTCGGCGACGCTTCGCCAGCGAGACGAACGCGGCGCGGTGGACACCGAACGGTTCATCGGTTCCGAGGACATGCCGGTTGAACGTCCGGACACCGGGACGCCGTTCCGAAGCGTCTCGAGGCGTATCGCGCCCACCGTCGTACGGCGTGCAGCGGGGTCGAGCTAGTCCTTTCGCGCGAGCGCGGGCGGACACGCACCTCACCACCGCGTCCGTCGAATCTCGCTCGCGTGGCCGATGCCGAGCGTCCGCCGGAACACCGACGTTCCTTCGAGCAGGCGGCGACGCGACGTCGAGTCGCACACGCCCTGCTGTGCGCGTGCGTGCACGCACGTTCGACATCTCTCAGACGCAGGACACCATGTCCGTTGCCATTCGTTCGCCTCGCGCGTGCCCCGCCATGATCTGGTCGTGGGTGAGCTTCTCCGTGCTCGCCCTGCTGATCGCCAGTCTGCTCGCGCCCCTCCACCTCCCGGCGCAGGCCGTCGGCTTCGGCATCGCGCCGACCGTGCAGCGGGTGCAATGGCATGAGGATCTCGCGCTCGAGGACGACTGGATGTACGGCGGTGCCCTCCGCCTGCGCTTCGGCGCGTGGCTCGAGTTGCAGCCGTTCTACCTGCTGCGCGACGCGGTGCGCGTCGATTCCCTCCGCAGTCTCGATCAGCTCGGTGCGGCAGCTCGTGGACGCACACTCGACGTTCGTCACTACGGCACGGCGCTCCAGTTCAATCTCGCGCGCGGTCATACGGTACCGTTCGTGCGCGGCACGGCCGGTGTGCTGCGGCTGCGTCCCGACTCCGGCACGCGACAGGATCGCATCGCGGTGGGTCTGGGCGCCGGCTTGCGATTCGGCGCCGGTGGCGTGAACGCCGAGGTCTTCGCCGATCAGCTCGCGTTCCGTCTCGCGCCACGCTCCCTGTTCGGTTCGGACACTGTCGGCGCGCCAACGCCGACGTTGCGCAACCTCGTGTACGGCGCGGCGGTGACCATCCCGATCGCTTCCGGGGGGCCGCTCGATGCGGACGCCGGCCTGCGCGGCGGCTCGGCACCGATCGAACCGTTCGCGGGGCGGCTGCACTTCGCGGGCGCGTTCAATCTCGCCGATCAGGAGCTGATCGGCGTACGCACCGGCTTCGACATCTCGCCCATCGTCGGTCTGCACGGATTCTACTGGCGCGGTGTGAACGACGAGCGCGACGGGCCCGCACCGGTGGCCGGCTACGGGGGTGAGGCACAGTTCAACCTCAACACCGGCCCCGGTGTGTCCCCCTATCTCGTCGTCGGCGCCGGCCAACTCGACTTCGAACGTGACGCGCGCGATTCACTCGGCCTGCGGCGTGCCGACCGCACCGCGTTGATCATCGGCGGCGGTCTCAGTGTGCGCATTGCCGACCGTGTACGCCTGAACGGATCGATTCGCGACTACATGATGACCGCCGACGCCTCGCTGGGCGACATCGCCTCTACTGGCGATCTCACGCACAGCACGATGCTCTCTGCCGGCTTCACGATCAGTCTCGGCGGCCACAGCACATCCAACGCCGCCGAACAGCAGCGCGTCCGCGATCGCGAAGATCAAGACGATCGCCGAGTGCGCGACAGTGTCACGCGTGACGAACGCGACCGCGACCTGCGCGCACGAAACATGCGCGACCGTGACGAACGTGACACGGTGCGCGCTCCGCGCCCACTCACCGTGCCTGGCAACGTCACGACGACGCCCGAGACGCGCTGGATCACGATCCCGGTGCCGACCACCGGCGAGATCATCATCCGGTACGGCGTGACGAGCGCGCCGGCCACGATGCAAGCCGGCGCGCGCGCCGACAGTACCGTCTCACCGATCATGGTGACGGAGTCCGTCGATCGCCTCGCCGAGCTCGAACGTCGTCTCGCGACCCGTCTCGAGACGATGCAGGCGCAGTTGCAGGCGCAACTGCAGGCGCAACTGGCCGCGCAGGCGGTGGCACCACCAGGCGCGCCGGCCGTGGTGCCATCGGCGACGCCGACGCCACCGCTGGTGCGTCGCGATGACACGCCGCTGTTCAGTCGCCTCGGTCGCATCCGATCGAGCGACCTGGAGCCCTACGCCGGCATCGGCCTCGACGATGATGATGTGCAGTTCGTCGCCGGCGTGCGCGCCGACCTCGGCGCCTTGCAGACCGGCAGTGCGCTGCACTTCGTACCCGAACTTGCCGTCGGCATCGGCGAAGGACCGCTCTCCGTACTGCTGCTGGCGAACGTGCGCTTCACCCTCGCGGGTGAGGACGGCGCGCGCGCCATTCGTCCGTACCTCACGCTGGGCGGCGGCATCCACTCCCCCACCGTGCTGGCGGTGAATACCGCGGCCGGCGTGTCATTCCCGCTCGGGGAACGCACGTCCGGACGATCACCTCGACGTCTGCAGTTCGAACTGCAGGGGCTCAATCTCTTTCGCGAGATGCGGGTCCTGCTGTCACTGACGCGCTGACGTCGGCGCCCCGCGGAATCTTTTGCGAGGCACGCCGCGTAGGGGCAGCATCGTCGGCGCGTGTGTGCGCGTCACTGCACCATCACGGTGGCCTCCATGGATCGTCCGCTGCGTCTCGTCCTGTCAGTGTCGCTGCTCGTCACGCTCACGGCGTGTCGGGAGTCGTCCGACCCGATCGTACCCGTCCCGTTGCCGCCGCTTACCACACAGACGTGGTACGTCCACGTCTCCGATGGCCAGCCGCTTCCCGCCTTGCTCGGCCACCGGCAGGTGAATGGCCTGCTGGAGCAGGACTTCCTCGATTCGTCACGCCTGGAGTTGTACGCCGACGGACGTTGGGAGCAGCGCGCGTGGTACCAGCGCTTTCGCGGCGCCACGTTCACCGAGGCCCGGACCGCCTTCGACGCCGGACGCTGGGTCGCGACGACCACTTCGTATGAACTGCGCGCCCCCGATGGCGCGCTGCGCTACACGCTCGGCGCGACACTCGGCGCGGAGTTGACCCTCAATCTGCAGTACGCGCCGCAATCAGGCGTGGCCGTGTCGACGCTGCGTCGCACACCGGCACCGCTCACCATCGTGGGGCGCTGGCGCGCGGCCACGCTCGATGGCCGCGCGCTCCCGGCGGTCTACACTGCGGATTCGAGCATCGACGCCGGCGCTGGGCTCGTGAGTCGCCACATCCTGATCGACTCTGCCCTGGTCACACTGCAAGCCAACAATCGGTACACGCAGGAGGTGTATTACTCCGAGTGGGAAGGCCCGGTGAATGGTCCGCCGCAGGTGCGCGTGTATCGCGAGAACGCAGTGGACTTCGGCACGTGGAATCGCACGGCGTTCGGTGGTCTGCTGCTGGAGAGCGGCTGGCTGCAGAACAAGCGCATCACCGGTCAAGCGCGTGAACAGGACGCGCTGCCGCTGCGTCTGTTGCACGGGATCACGCACGGCGACCCTCCGGTGGAGTTTCTGTACCAGCGGCGTTAGGCTGTCTCTGATTGCACGATCAACGCGATGCGCGCTGACCGAAGCCGTACACGAAGTTCACCAACGGAAGACAGCAGCCGGCGCCGGCGCCGAAGAACCGCCAGTTGTCGGTGATCAACTTCACGCGACGTCTGAGCCCGCGCTTTGTCCTATCGAGCCGCTGGCTCAGCGAAGGAGCGACCCTAACCGAAGACGCTTCACGTTTGCCGCGCACTGTTCCGCCACGAGTGCACGCTGCGCATCATCCGTCGCTTCAAGGAGAGCGGCGGCGGTCCGGCGCTCAGCGTCGAGCACGGTGAGCCCCTGCTGCGGCGCAAGGCGCGCGTCCGACAGAAACGCTCGCAGATGCTCTCGACCGTTCTCGAAGCGGCCGTCCTGCAGACATGCGAATGCGCGCACGAAATGCGCGATCACGCTCGCCTTCGTATCCATACGGTCGCACAGCGCGCCAAGATCACACAGCCCGTCGAGCGTCACCATGACATCGTCCCGCAGTGCTTGCGCAATCGCTGCACCGAGCTGCTCATCGGAGAGTGGCGGCTGCGCGAGCGGCGCATCGGCGCTGGGTACTCGACCGCAGGTACCGGGAGCACCACGGTTCAGCGACAGGTCCGGTTGTGCGAGGGGAACGGCGCTCCACCAGACATGGCTGTCGCGACGCGTGTAGGTGAAGTGCATGGTGTGCAGCACACCACCTGTGATCCGCGCAACGATGTGTGGCTTGAGCACGCGATAGCCGGCCGCTTCCCACTCGGCCCGCGAGCGCTCGGCCAACACAGCACTGTTCATCATGAGGACCTCTGGAGGAGCGTGGTGGCGACTGAGCGTGGCGCCAAGCGCGGGACGGTTTCGCGAGTGGGGCGTCACACTCGGTGGGCTGAGTGGTGGTGGCGCTCCGCCGAGTGGCTGTACTGGGGCGACTCGCACTTCGTCGCGCGCGTGGCAATCCAGCAGGGTCCAGATGGGTCCGACGGACTCTCCACTGAGCGTCGGCGCCGGCGTCGTCAGAACGCAACCCCGATCCCGAACGTGGGCCCGTGATTGAACTGCGCGAGGTTGCCGCGGGCGTAACCAACACTCACGTTCACGTTGCCCTTGAGGAAGGTGACGCCACCGCTCGCGTAGCCGAAGAGCGTCTTGCCCGTCA
>JALOPS010000292.1 GCA_025453745.1 Gemmatimonadaceae bacterium | reverse complement strand
GTAGTCGATCGCTCCCGCTCAGCCGATCGATCGATCCGGTGCGCCACTGCCACTCCTTCGTGTGGCGCACGTAGAGCTCGCGCAGCATCCACGCGCCCACCTCCACCGGCTGCACCACCTCGCGATCGGTCACGCGTACACGAAGCATCGGAATCGTCGCGCCACCGTGCTTGTACCCGGCCTCGACAGTGCGCCACGCCACATCAAAGGCGACGCCCGGCAACTTCCGACCATTCAACGCATCGGCGACCGCCTGCGCATCGGTGAGAAACGGCGCACCTGCCTGCGTGAACGGCGCATCCGTCCCACGCCCTTCACTCAGGTTCGTCCCTTCGAAGAACACCGTGCCCGGATAGAGCAGCGCCGCATCGACGGTGCGCAGGTTCGGTGACCAGTTGAGCCACGGCCAGCGCAGCTCGTCGTACCACGCGCTCGCGCGATAGCCGCACATCGGCACGGTGTGGAGCGTGACCGCCACCTGCTTGGTCCCCACGAGGTAGCGCATCAGCTCGGCGGGCGTCATGCCGTAGCGCGCGGCAACGGGATACTGCCCCACGAAACTCCGAAACGTCGGATCGAGCACCCCGCCATCGATGCGATCGTTGCGAATCGGATTTGGCCGATCGAGCACGAGAAACGGCTTGCCCGCCTTGCCCGCAGCGTCTGCGGCGAGCGCCAGCGTCCAGGGATACGTGTACACGCGTGCGCCCACGTCCTGGATGTCGTAGACGAGGATGTCGATGTCCGCGAGCATCGCCGCGGTCGGCACGCGTGTGTCGCCGTAGAGCGACCACACCTTCACGCCCGTCGCACTGTCGACGCTGTTGGCGATCTTGTCGCCCGCCTTCTCGGTGCCGCGAATGCCATGCTCGGGACCGTACAGCGCCGTGAGCTTCACACCGGGCGTCTTGAAGAGCAAATCGATGGTGCTCGTGCCTGCGCGGTCACGCCCGGAGTGATTGGTGATGAGGCCGACGCGCTTGCCGCGCACGAGGTGCAACGAATCACGCAGCAGCACCTCGATGCCCGGCCGGGCGATGCCGTCGGGCGTGGTGCACTGGGCGGGCTGGGCGGGCAGCGCGGGAGCGAAGGCGACCGCGCAAAGGAGTGTCAGTGCGGCGCGACGGGAGCGATCAGGGCGCATGGATGTTGGGAGCATGCTGGGGAGGGACATGCGTGCACGGGAATGCTACCCAGCGTGCGCCGCGGATGATGAGGGGTGCCGCGTCGGCGATGCCGCAGGGCACTTCACCCCCAGCCGAACGCATGGCAGTCATCAGCCGCTGCTTCGACATCGCCGAGGCGGTAACTTCCGTACTGCGGTTGACCCCATTGGGCACACTGAGTAGTCGATGCTGCACCTCGCCAGCGCTCGTGTCACCCGGCCGTTGCGATTTTGGTTGATCTTCAACGATGGCACTGCGGGCGAGGTCGACCTGCACGACGCCCTCGACGGGCCGGTCTTCGAACCGCTGCGCGACGTGCAGGCCTTCCAGTCGGCCTTTGTCGATCCGGAGTTCGGCGCCCCAGCCTGGTCCAACAGTGTGGACATTGCGCCGGAGTTTTCACACAACGGCTTGGCCGGCAGGGCGACGCGAGGCGAGTGATACCGGTCCGTTCGCTCGAGACCACCGGCAGACGCGGGACGGTCGCGCGAGTCTACCGGCGCACAGCGGCGATCCGCTGGATCGAGGAGAACTCTCCGACGATCACGTGCGTCGGCGTCACGCCTACGGTCCTGAGCAGCTTCTCCGGGGTGAAGCCGCTGGTGGTCCACTCCACCACCGGCGCGGCACCAAGGCGCACCGATGCGAGCTGGCCGCTCAGGTTGCAGACGAAGAAGCGGTCGCCGTCGACCACCGGGCGATCGAGGATCGAGCCGCCGCGGCCGATGAGGACGCTGAACGCGAGTGAGCCGTCGGTCACGCGGTAGCCGTTCACGAGACCCGACAAGCTCGTCGCGATCACCACCTCTGGGGTGATCGTGATGAAGCGCGTCTGTCCTCCGCTTGACGCAATAGTCGAATCAACGCCACCCACCCAGCTGACTCGCCCTGTCGCGGGCTGAAAGGCGTAGAGTTGTCCGTCGAATCCTGCCGTTACCAGGGCCGTGCCCAGTTGCGCTGGCCCGTCGAGCGGTGCCGCTCGATTAATCGGCGAGAGCGACGGGGGCGTCATAGACACGAAGCGGATCTGACCCGTCTCGGTGTCGAGGCCGACGAGTCCGCCGTAGTCCGGCAGTTGCGTGGTGCGCAACGCCCATACCACGGTGTTCCCGCTCACCGTCGGTCGCAGGAGGCCGCCCCCGACGGCCTCCTGCACCTCGCGTTCCCATCGTAGCGCGCCCGTTCGCGCGTCCACGGCTGCCGCACGCGCGGACTGCGTGATGAAGAAAACAGTCGACGAATCGGGCCCGCCAATCGTGGGACGGTTGTTGGCGGGCACACCCGATCGCCTCCACAACACCACCAACGTCCGTCGATCCACGGCGACGATGTCTCCGCACGAGAAGACGAGCACCGCCCGGCTACTCGCGACGTCGTTGAAGCACTCCCGGAGGAGCCGACCCCCCGGCGGTGCGATCGACCGCAGGCGTGCGCCCGTTGACGCGGAGAGCGCCACGATCGAGTCGCCCGCAGTGGTGATGGCGACCACGGTATCGCCAACGACGGCTGCCGCGTTGGGATTGAGCCCGGGTTGGATCCACGCAGTGCTGCGGAACGGTGTTCCGCTCGGCGGAATGGTGGGTGGCGGCAGTGGCAAGTCCGTCGCATTGCATGACGCGGACGCGCACGCTACCGCCAACGCGCACAGCGCGCGCGCTGGTGGTGGCACGCTCCTGGCACACACGTGGGCAACCATCCGCATCACAGTGGCGGTGGAAACACCGGGCCATTGATGGTCCCGAGTATCTGCGAACGCACTTGATCGGATGCAGTCTGCTTGATGTGGCCTGGACCGACAAAGAGAGTTACGTTCTGCGCGCCCCCGCCGAGCCCCTGCCGCGACACAGGAACAATGCCATCGCTCTGGCATCCCGTCAGCGACCCGACGCGATACGGCGCCCCTCCAACAGAAGTGCACGTCGCGAACGCCCACCCGTCGGCCGCGAGCGCGCCGTCGAGCCACCGACGAGCATTCGATCGAAGATTCATGATGCGGGTCCAGTAGTTCGGATCGTTCGGGTCGTAGCCCGTCCCCGAGTAGTTGGCGTAGTAGTTGTACGCGTAGAGGTACAATGCCTCCAGATCCTCGATCAGCGGCGCGAACGAGGCGGGCTGACCCGTGTTGACCGCCTGCGCCAGCGGATGCTCGAACACGTCGGGACTGGACACGATCGCATATCGCAGCGGCACCTGCGATGCCTCGTTCGACACCGCCCCTGCCGCGTGCAACTCCTGATGAAACGATGATCCGGGTGTCATCTGCCCCTGCAGCTCCGGAGAAACCCCGAGCGACGACAGCACCTGGATGCGGATCCCATCCTCCACCGAGAGCAGCCAGATGGCGGCGTTGGCGATGCTGTAGCACCACATCGGGCAGTGATCGCCCCCCACCCAGTAGTACCAGAGCGGATCCCAGAGGCGATCTCCCACGGTGACGGCCTGCTGCAGCACCGATGGCCACGTGACGATCAGGGGTGCCCCGGTGTTGGGGCTGCCGACAGTCATGAGGGCCGTCGGCCGGATCAGGCCCTGCCGGATCGCCTCGCGCAGCAGCACGCCACCGTTGCTGTGGCCGATGGCCATCACGGGTCGGGGGGCCGTCAGTGGGCCCGCCCACAAGGCGGACGTCGCATTGCGGTAGTCGTTCGCCTGTTGTCCGTACGAGTCACCCCAGCCCGTTCCGGGTGACAGGAAGATCAGGTCCGGCCGGAACGCCGTCAGCGTCGACCGCATGGATGCCCAGGTGTCCGGCGACGAGTTGAGGCCGTGCGACAGCGTCACGGTGCGCGACTGAGCTCCAACGGCCGACGCCACCATCATCACCGTGAGACAGGTGCTCCGGAGACGCGGCATCATCGGATCACCTCCACCTGAGTCACCTGCACCTCGATGGATTGCGTGTTTCGCCTGCCCGCACGCTGCACGGAGGTCGTGGACTTCGTCCGGAACCAAGTGCCATCGCGAAGCGATGCATACTCGTGCCGAGTGTCCACGGTCGTGCTGTCATCGCGCATGGTCTCGCGCAGCAGCAACGCGCCACTCGAGTCGACACTGAACTCTCCGCGTCCGTCGGGCGTCACGAATCGCCGGATGCCGTCCGACTCGATGCGGTGCAGGCGTCCGCCAAGTCGCGTGACCGTCTCCACACCGGCATGCTCGCGGACGAGCGGGCCCATGGCATACGGCGAATGCAAGGAACGATGAACGACGGGATCCCGCCGAACCTCCGATGCTCCTCGGAAGCGTCCGGCGAGTCCGTTCCTCATGGCGGCCGTAGGAACCGGCAGCTCACGCGGTGTGCCGAATCCGTTCACAACCTGTACCCGGTCTCCGTCCGCATGGACTCGGACCGCACCGGACGCCACGTGTTGACCGGCCGCGTCGTAATCGACTGCGTAGACCGGACGGAGCTCCACGGTCCATCGGCCGTCGCGTCGCTGAAATGCGACGTCCAACTCCCGTGACCACGAGCCCTCAGCATCCGTTCCCACCACTCTGATGTGCTGGCGATAGCGCACGGCAGACGGCTCCGCCAGATCCGTCGCCGTCATGCGTGGTGCTACCGTCTCAACCGAGCCTGCGGGAGAAGAACCCACGCCGCCACCAGTTGGTGCAGCACACCCGGCCACCAGAACACTTCCCCATGCGCCACCCACCACGCGCCACCACGCGCCACCACGCGCCACCACGCGCCACGTGCGATCATGGTCATTCCTCCCCCACGCGTCGAGACGAGGCGAGAACTCCCTCGCGCCGCCATCAGCGTCGAGCCGAGTCGCCCGTCGTTCGCCGTTCTTCGACGCTAGACACCGATTGACGCATCGTCAATCTCCCCGCCGCCGGCCGCATCACACTTCTGCGCCGATCGTCGGCTCACCGCGTGAACTTCCTGCTCACGGCGTGAACTTCGGTGAACAAAGAAAGGCCGAGGCCTTCAACCGCCCTATTTCCCCCCGTGCGTCGCCGTGATCACGCTCTTGATCCCGCCACGCACATTGAAATCCCCCACCACCGTCATCCGCCGCGGCGCGCAC
>JALOPS010000048.1 GCA_025453745.1 Gemmatimonadaceae bacterium | reverse complement strand
ACACCGGAACGCTGGTGGTGTCGGCGCGTCAGAACCGCGACCACAGGCTCGGCGCGCGATTGGGGGCCCGGTTCGGCTTCGGCGGGCGGCGCCTCTTCAAGGCACGCGGCTTTCGCATCGGCGATGTGGAGCTGCCGGCGGCGATGGCCGTGGTGGAGCGCAAGCGCGATGTCGCGCAGGGCGCAGACTATGGCGGTTTCCTCGGCAACGCGTGGCTGCGCCGCTTCAACGTGATCCTCGACAACCGGCAGGGGGTGCTCTGGTTGGCACCAACGCGGGAAGCGATGGGCGAGGTCGCGCGGCGGTAGCGTCGTCGGCCCGGGCGCCGCGGTCGTTTACGTCAGCTCTGCACATCACGGCGGGAGCCCTGCGGTCGCGCGCGCCTGACACTCGTTACACGCTTGCGCGGGCGACCGCCAAGCGCCGCGCGCGTGATGGCCACCAGGCGGTCTTCGAAGTGCGGGTCGGCCAGCAGTGATCGATGTCCGTCGACGACGGCACCGAGAATGCCATCGATTGCGGCGGCGGCGGCCAGTGGACCGATGGCATCGCCCAAGGGATAACCCCATGACGCCGCCAGACGTGCGAGCCCCTCGCGGGCGCGCCCATTCGTGCGACGGACCTGGCGTCGATCACCGACGTCGGCCAGGGTGCTGGCGAGAGCCTCGGATGTCGGCGCCAGCGCACGCTTGGCGACCAGCAGCGTGTGAATCACGTGGCGCAGGCCGCGCGTCGGCGGCATCGACGCTGCCTCGCGCATGGCGTGCTCGAGCGGCCCGAACAGCGCATCGAGATAGCGCTGCTTGACCGCGTAGAGCAGCGCATCGCGATTGGGGAAGTACTGGTACAGCGTGCCGACCGAGACGCCCGCGGCGGCGGCAACGCGCGTGGTGGTGCATTTGGCGGCGCCCACGCGGCCGAGAACCTGAATGGTGGCGTCGAGAAGCGCCGAGACCGTCGCGGCTGAACGGTCCTGCTGCGGAGTGCGTCGGGGCGTCAGTGCCGGGCGGCCAGGACGTCCGCGAAACGCGAATGGCGGCGCGGTGCGGCCGCGCGTTTTCTTCGGCGTCCCTGAATGTGAAGGATGTTTCATGAATACAAGCTACGGCGCACCCGGTGGTCCGGCACCACGTGCGCGCCCCGTCGTGGTCATGACCGGCGCCTCCACCGGCATCGGGCAGGCGGCGGCCCGGGCGATGCTGGCCGCGCGCGGAGACGCACGTCCCGCGCGGCTCATCATTGGAGCGCGAGATCCCGCAGCGGTGCAGATCGCCTTGGCCGCGGCCGCGCGGGACGCGGGCGTGCGGTGCGACGTGTGTGCGCTCGACCTCGCGTCGCTCGCATCGATCGCGGCGTTCGTCGATCAGGTCGGCACGCTGTTGGGAGATCGGCAGATCGACGCGGTCGTCGGCAACGCGGGCATCCAGACCACCGAACGCGTCGAATGGAGTGCCGATGGTCATGAGCTCACCTTTGCCGTCAACGCGCTCGCCAATGCGGCGCTCGTCTGGGGACTCGCGCCTCGCCTCGCGCCCTGCGCGCGCGTGATCGTCACGGCGAGCGGCACGCACGACCCCAACGATCGAGGGGCACGCCGCTTTGGCTTCCGCGGCGGACGCTATACCTCCGCACGCGCGTTGGCCGCCGGCCAGGTGGAGCCGGGCACGAGTGCAGTGCAGGCAGGGCGCGATCGCTACGCGACGTCCAAGCTCTGTGTCCTGCTGCTCGTGCGCGAATGGGCGCGCCGGCGACAGGGCGATGCGTTCGTGCCGCTCGCATATGATCCGGGACTCGTCCCCGGCACCGGGTTGGCGCGCGACTACCCGCCGCTGCTCAAGTGGGCGTGGCATCATGTCATGCCCACGGTCGCTCGGCTGATGCCCGGCGCGAGTACGAAGGAGCGCTCCGGGGACACACTCGCGTGGATGGCCACCGCGCCGGACTTCACGCCGGAGTCCGGGACGTATCTGCAATTCGATCGCACACCGGCGCCAGCGTGGGAGGCGATCGACAACCGTGACTGGGCGAGCGACCTCTGGCACACGTGCGCAGCACTGTGCGCGCCCGCGCTGCCAGCCGCGACTACCGCATCCTGAGCGGCCGCGTGGGCATGCAGGCACCGATGTGTGTGACGCGGACGCCGATGGTCGTGACGGAACGGTGTGCGCTCGGTCACGGCGGCCGTACGCCGCGTCACGCCATCATGGAGGACGCGCGTTCCGGAACGCTTCTCCCGCGGCCGGCGTGCGTCCGTGTGTGGACTCCCACCCTGCCACGCCATGCGCTCTCGCTCGCTCGCCTCTCTCGCCGCGCTCGTTGTCAGCGCGGTCGCCTGCACCGCCACTGACGATCAGACGCCCGTTGCGCCGCCGGCGGCACCTGCCCGAACGGCCGACGCGTCGCACGATGCGCACGCAGGGCATGTCGCGGCGACAGCCGGTGGCAACAGTACTGCCATGGGCACCTGGCGACCCGGTCGTTTCGATACGTGCACGGCCGAGCAGCATGATCGCTACAGCACCGTCGCGGCCGACGGCAAGCGCTACCCCACGTGGCATCCACCGGTCGATCCCGGGACCGGGTGCCGCTTCGGTCACGAACATGGGCGCGATCCACGCGGATCGAAGCTGCATGCGTGGATCGGTGACGTGCCCTTTGGCGTCGCCAACGAAGCGCTGCTCGACTGGCAGCCGGGCGCGATGCGTCACGAAGACCACGTGGGGCACAAGGTGGAGTGGGAGAACGACGTGCAGCTCCACTATTCCATCAATGGCTCGCGCGTCCCGTTTGGCACGCGCTGCGACTGGCTCGCCAAGCTGCATCAGGGCACGCACTCCGCCGACGCACTCCCCAACAACACGCACGAGATCTACTACGCGGTGCGCTGCACCGACGGCACGCAGTTCGCCGCGACGGTGCTCTCGCGCTTCGATCGCGTGGGGCGCTTCGAGCGTGCCTGTCAGAAGGGGACGTTCGTGAACACGGACATCGCACCCATGCCCGGGCAGCTCAATGGACGCGGGACTCGGCTCATTCCCGATCGCACCTGCGCGGATCGTCACATCCTGGTGCCGCGCGGGCAGTGGTCGGGGTACGGCGCGTTCTATGAAAATTGGAGTTCGGCGAACTACCTGCGCACGGCAGACGGCCGCGAGATCGCCTACTTCGATCCAGGCTTCGCCGTCTTCAATCCCGCGCGCTATCACGATCCGCGCGTGGCGTCGCGGTTGAGCTACACGGTGGATCTCTGCTATGAGCGGGTGGGGAGTGGCAGCCGCGAGCGGCGTGCGCGCGGTGGCGAGTGCGACTGGGGGACGCAGGGCGGCGCGCTGCGCCTGACGTGGGACGATCCGCGCTCGCCGTTCACGGGTGACAAGCGCGAGGTCTACTTCAATCAGACCACGATCGTGAACACGGGCGGGCCAACGGTCTGGTATACCGATCCGTTCGGCGGCAATGCGAGTCCCACGCCATTTCGCGGGTCGATTGCGCAGCAGGTGGCCGCGGTGGACAACCGGCGGGCATATCCGCTCGAGTCACAGGCGGTGGGTGCCAATCGCCCGTACGGCGGGAACGGCGTGCACGCGCCGAACTGAGGGCAGGGCTCACCGCCTGAGCCATCGCCCACGCCCCGGCACGCCCTGCGGCGTGCCGTCGGCGTACACCACCTCGCCGCGCGAGAGCGTCATCGACGGCCACCCGCGCAACACGCGCCCTTCGTACGGTGTGTAGTCCATGCGGTCGTGCATGAGCGCGTGCGTGCAGACGACCTCGCGATCGAGATCCCAGATCGCGAGGTCGGCGTCGCTGCCGAGCGCAATCGTTCCCTTCTGCGGGAAGAGTCCGTAGCGCCGCGCCGGTGCTTCGCACCCCACGGCAACCGCGCGTTCGAGCGTGAGCCGCCCGCCGTGCACGCCTTCGCTGATGAGGAAGGGCAGGCGCACGGCGAGCCCGGGGACACCATTGGGAATCCGGTGGAATGGCGCGTCCGTGCCGAACGCCTGCTTGCCGGCGACATCGGCAAAGCGATACGGCGCATGATCGCTCGAGAAGACGTCGAGTGTGCCGTCGGCGAGTGCCGACCACAGCGCGGTCTGCGCTGAGGCATCGCGCGGTGCGGGGCTGAACATGAGCTTCGCGATTTCGAATCCGTCGTGCGCGAGGTCCTCGGCCGTGAAGGCGAGATACTGCGGGCACGTCTCCGCGTACACCGTGACGCCGCGCGCGCGTGCTCGGCGAATCTCGTCGAGCGCCTGCATGCCCGAGACATGAAACACCATCAGCGGGACGCCGACAAGCTCGGCAAGCATACACGCGCGGTGTACCGCTTCGCGTTCTACCGGCTCCGGTCGCGCGGCGGCGTGCCACCGCGGCGATGTGCGCCCATCCGCCAGCAGGCGCTGCGTGAGCCACTGGATCGCCTCGTGGTGCTCCGCGTGGACGATCGGAAGCGCACCATGTGTGCGCGCGACGTCCATCACTGCCAGCAATTGCGCGTCGGTCAGCCGGATCTTCTCGTACGTCATGAACAGCTTGAGCGAACGATGGCCCTGCGCGATCAGTGCGGGGAGCTCTTCCTCGAGCACCGTGGGCGTCGGATCGGAGACGATCAGGTGAAACGCGTAGTCGATGATGACGTCACGCGCCGCGCGCGCGGCGTACTCCGCCGTCACCGTGCGCAACGACTGCCCGCGATGT
Organism: Gemmatimonadaceae bacterium; assembly: GCA_025453745.1. GTDB lineage: Bacteria > Gemmatimonadota > Gemmatimonadetes > Gemmatimonadales > Gemmatimonadaceae > JALOPS01. Next base: position 13,494 of record JALOPS010000048.1, on the reverse strand, counting down.
TGCGCGACGTGGGCGAGCACGGTGGTGGTGCCTCCCGCTGCCGCCGAGCGGCTCGCGGAGGTGAAGTCGTCGGCAGTGTGCAACCCGGTACTTGAGACCTGGTCGATGTGCGTGTGCGCGTCCACGCCGCCGGGGAGCACGTGCCGTCCCGTGGCGTCGAGTTCGCGCGCGGCGGGGGCGACGTGATCGCCCAGTGACACGATCACGCCGTCGCGGATGCCGATGTCCGCCCGCCACTGCCGATCGGCCGTGACAAGTGTGCCGCCGCGAATGGCGACGTCAAGCGAGGTGCTCATGCGGTGAGCGGCCGACCGAGCCGCGCCTCCAGCCGGGCGAGCAATCGTGTGAGTTCCGCGTGGTCGGTGGGGGTAAGTCGTGGCCCGGGCGCGCGGACGCCGGCGTGGGCGATCACGCCGCGCCGACGAAGCACTTCCTTGCGAACCGCGAGGCCAAAGCCCGGCTGTTGCTCGTAGCTCACGAGCGGGAGGTAGCGATCGTAGCAGTCCTCGGCGCCATCGGCGTCACCGGCGATGTGGCGTGTGTAGACGTCCACCAGCATTTCCGGAAAGCCGAACCCGGTCATGATCGCATCCGCGCCGCGCGCGAGCGACTGCGGGAGAAAGATGCCGCCATTGCCCACGGCAAGACTGGTGCGCCGATACTCGCCGCGGCGTTCCGCGTCGCGAATGCGCGTGAGCTTGTCGAGCCCGGGTGTGTCTTCCGCCTTGAGCATTACGATCTGCGGATGTGCGGTTACCAGTCGGCTCCAGAGCGACAACGAGAGCCACACGCTGGTGGTGGGGGGGTAGTCCTGGTAGACGATGGGGACATCACCGAGTGCGTCGCACACCGCATGGACATAGGCGGCGATCTGATCGTCGGTGCGCAGGCCGGCAGTGGGGGCGACCATCACGCCACACGCGCCATCGCCCATCGCCACGCGGGTGAGTGCGTGCATCTGTTCGAGTGAGGTGCCGCTCACGCCGACCACCACGGGGACGCGGCCATCCACGCGCTGCAGTGCGTGGCGCACGATCCCTTCGCTCTCCGCATGGGTGAGCTTGTGCGCCTCGCCCATCATGCCGAGGAGCGTCAGGCCATGCACACCGCGATCGAGATAGAACTCGAGGAGGCGATCGAGGCTCGCGTAGTCCACCACACCGGCGTCGGTGAATGGTGTGGCAGCGATGACAAAGACGCCGCGTGCGTTGGCGTCCAGGCGCGGTGTGCTCACGGGCGCCGGAGTGCCGCGTTGAGCGCGGCGTTTTGCGGGTGATCGAGGAAGCGTTCGAATTCGAGGAAGTATCCTTCGGGGTCGTACGCCACGAAGCCGCGCGTGGGGTGACGCGTGGCGTCGCGTACGGGGCCGCGCAGCTTCACGCCCTTGGACACCAGATAGTCGTACCACGCGTCGATCTCCTGCGTGACGAACGACAGCGTCACCGGCTTCGTGTCGCTCGCCCGATGCAGCCCCTGCGACTCGTCCACCAGCCCCACGAACGAGGTGGGGGAGATCTGGTAGATCTTGGCGAAGCCCTGGTCGACGGTGAGCCGCAGCCCGATCACGTCTTCGTAGAAGCGCTGCGCGCGCGGAATGTCCTTGTAGTAAAGGAAGACGATGTTGGCCTGCACCCCGAGCGTCGCGGGGCGACCGGGCGAAGCGGGGGCGGGTTGGGCGCCGGCGGGCGACGCGAGTATCGCGGCGGCAAGGAGGGCGGGCAGGGCAATGCGCATGATCGTCAGGGTTGGGGATTCAAGGGGTCAGAGTCCTTGAACGCTCTTCGGATTCAAGGGGTCAGAGTCCTTGAACGCTCTTCAAGGGGTCCGCTCTTCAAGGGGTCAGAGTCACTCACCGCTCTTCAAGGGGTCGGAGTCCTTGAACGCTCTTCAAGGACTCTGACCCCTTGAACGGAGAGTTCATTCAAGGACTCTGACCCCTTGAACGGAACGACCCGCGACGGAGGAACGAGCGCGCCAGCCACACGCGCCGTGATGGCCTGCGCCGAGACGACCGCGCAGCCGCTCCGCGCCGCGCACTCGGCGGTGACCTGCTCGTCGTGGCCCATGCAGTCGAGGACCACGAGCTCCGGGGCCTCCGCGTGCATCAGATCGGCGGCGGCGATGAGTTCATCATGCATCACCGGCGACGCCCACGTCACCACCGGGTCGAACCCGTCGCGTCGCCACTTCGCCTCTGCCGCGCTCTGCTGCGCGCAGATGGGCGTGATGACGCCAATGCGCGGACCGCGCACGAGGCTCCGCACGACGGCCGGCACGATGCGACCAGGGAGCAGCACAGGGGCCGGGGCGTCCACTGCGGGAAAGTCCCCCGCACACGCGACGACCACCGCGTAGGCGCCCTGGGCGACGAGCTCGCGCGCCCGCATGGTGACGAGCGGATGTAGCGCGTGGAGGCCGACCTCCGCCGTGCGCCCATCGGTGAGGCGAACGAGCAGCGGGTAACTCGTCGCTTCGGCAGCCAGCGCGGCGATGGCGTCGTTGCTCAGCGCATCCAGCGCACCGACCACCTGCACCTCGGCGTGCGGCGCGGCAGAGGAAAACACGCTGACCAAGTCGGGCCGGGGCGCCTGGCCAATGGTGACGACGCCGAGGAGGGGGGGTGGCATGAGAGGGGAAGGGTGGGACGAGCGGGGCTCCCTGGCAAGGAATGTTGCGGACGCATTCTCAGTATCGCACTTTCCATTGGTACGTGTAAAAACCCCCGCCCGGCGGATCGAGACTGTCGCCAGCCTGCTTGGCTGCGTGGCGCTCTGCGCATGTGTCGAGCCAGCGCGGCTCCCCGAGTTCGATATCGTGTCGGCCCCGTCGACCGCGCCCGACACATTCATTCCATCGATTCGCCACGCGCGCCACTTCGAACTCGTATCGCATCCGCTGGGAACGCTCGTTCGCATCCTTGCACCGGTGGACGACTCGTTGTCGGCACGTGAGCATCGGTTGCAGGCGTCGATGATCCTCGTGCTGCGGCCCAATGCGCCGGGGCCCGCACGCCACGCGCGTCGTGGGGACACCCTCGTCATTCGCGCACCGGCGCTGCGCTGGGCCATCAACAGCAACGACATGGAGGCGTACCTCAGTGTCCTCGGGCTCGACGAGCGGTTGGTCGCCGTGGGCGGGAGCAACTCCTACAACGATCAGACACGTGCGCGTGCTCTACGCGGCGCACTTGGACAGGTGGGGTACGGGTGGCACTCACCGCCGAATCTGGATGTGCTGGTGGCCTCCGATCCCGACGTGTTCCTGATTCGGCTCAAGCGGATGGCGCACGCAGTCCACCTCACGCGTGCACTTTCGATCGGCGTACCCGCAGTGCCCAGCTTCCTGGAAGAGGAGCCCACCTACCTCGGACGCGCCGAATGGGTGCAGCTCTTCGGTGTGCTGGCGGGCGTGCCGACGCGGGCGGACTCCGTCTTCCGGTCGATCGAACGGCGCGTCGACTCGCTGCGTGCGCTCGTGCACGATGCCCCGCGTCGAAATTTCGTGTGGGCGTACTTCGAGGGGCGCGACCGCTGGCGCGTCACGGCGCGCGGGCCATTGGTGCAGATGGTCGAAGACGCCGGTGGGCGCAATCTCTATGGCGACAATCGCATCGGCGGTGGCGATTTCGAGATCGTCGTCGGCACGGAGGCGCTGCTGGAGCGTGCCACGCACGCCGAGTGCTGGATCGCGGGCGATGGGTGGCCGGAACCTTCGATTCCCCCGACGGTCGGTGCAGCAGTACGTGCGTATCGGGACCGATGCGTGACGTTCTACAACGGACGGGTGAAGCCCACCGTCGACGCATGGGACTGGTACCAGACTGCGTTCGTGCGTCCGGACCTCGTGCTCGCCGAGTTCATCCGCGTCCTGCATCCGGCACGGTCATCCGCGGCGTGGGATTTCCTGCGCCCATACCCGCATTTCGCCAGTCGATGACCGCTCCGTCGCTCCCGCTGCTGGTCGAGCCGAGACCACTGCTCTCGCGCGGCGTCGTTGTCGTGGCGCTGCTCGGCGCGCTGCTGCTTCTCCTGTTGCTGGCGTCACTGTCGTACGGGCAGGTGCTCGTACCAGTGGCGAAGGTCGTCGATGTGCTGCTCGGGCGCGCACCAGACTCGCCCGCCGCGCGCATCCTGCTCGAGCTGCGGTTGCCGCGCGTCGCGGCGGCGATCCTGGGCGGCGCTGGTGTGGCGACTGCGGGCTTGCTGCTGCAGGCACTCTTCCGCAATCCGTTGGCCGACGGATGGTCGCTGGGTCTCACGGCGGGCGGCCAGTTCGGTGCGGCCCTCGTGGTCGCCGGTGGTGGGATCGCGTTTGCCTCCGACGAAGTTGCGTGGCTCCGCGTGTTCGGGGGGTTGTCGCTGGTGGCCGGTGCCGCGCTGGGTACGATCGCTGTCGTGATCGGCATGGCGGCGATGGCGCGCCGTGTCGGAGGCATCACGTTGCTCGTGCTCGGCCTCATGCTCGGCTTCCTGTCGCAGGGACTCATGAGCGTGGTGCTGCATTTCACCAATCAGGGGCGCGCCCGCATCTTCGCTTCCTGGAACGACGCGACCTTCGCTGGCGTGCAACGAGGCGACCTCGTGCCGTTTCTGCTGCCGGTCCTCAGCGGTCTCGTGCTCACGGTCGTGTTGCTCAAGCCGCTCTCCGCGCTGCTCCTCGGCGAGGCGTACGCACGCAGTCTCGGCGTCGACATCGTGCGACTGCGGCGCTGGGCGCTCGGGGCAGCGATCCTGCTCGTCGCACCCGTGACCGCGTTCTGCGGTCCGCTGATCTTCCTCGGCCTGATTGTCCCCCATCTGGCGCGCGGGCTCCGCGGCACCGCGCAGCTGACCCCACTCTTCCCCGTGGTCGTGCTTGGCGGTGCGCTCGTGGCGCTGGCTGGTGATTTCGTGGTGCACCTGCCGTGGGAGCAGCACTTCCTGCACCTCAATGCGATCCTCGCCGTGATCGGCGCGCCGGTGGTCATCCTGCTGCTCGTATTCTCCCGTTCGATGCGGCTGGCGTCATGAGCGCACTCGTCGCGACGGAGCTCTCGATCGGATACTCGGGGCATCGCCCACTCATCGAGCAGGTGTCGCTCGAGGCGCATCCGGGCGAGTTCATCTGCGTGCTCGGCCGCAACGGCATCGGAAAGTCCACGCTGCTGCGCACGCTGGCCGGACTGCACGCGCCACTGGCAGGCGAGGTGCGCCTCGGCGAGCAGGTGGTGGCATCGATGTCGCCCGAGCAGCGTGCCCAGCAGGTCGCGGTGGTGCTCACGGATCGGATTCCGATGCCCGGACTGACTGCGCGCGACGTCGTGGAGTTGGGCCGGCTTCCCTTCACCTCCTGGCTGGGCGTCCTGTCGACCGCCGATCATCAGATGGTCGAGGAGTCGCTCCGGGTGGTGCAGGCAACCGCACTGGCGGCGCGCACCGTCGATGATCTGAGTGACGGCGAACGGCAGCGCGTCATGATCGCGCGCGCGCTGGCGCAGCGTCCCACGATGCTCCTGCTCGACGAGATCACCGCCTTTCTCGACCTGCCCTCGCGTGTCGCGATGATGACGTTGCTGCGCGGACTGGCCCGCTCCCGCGGGTGTCTCGTCATCCTCTCCACACATGACCTCGAGCTGTCGCTGCAGCTTGCCGACCGACTCTGGTTGTTGCCGGGCGACGGATTGCTGATCGACAACGTGCCCGAGGCGATCGCGCTGGACGGTCATGTCTCCCGGGCCTTCGATCAGCAGCACGTGCACTTTGCGATGGAGCGGGGCACGTTCACGCTCACGCCCGCCGAGGGGCCGCCGGTGCAGGTGGCTGGAGAGCAACCGGCGAGGTTCTGGACGGCGCAGGCGCTCAAGCGCAGCGGATGGACGGTCGACGAGGCGTCCGACCGAGTATCCGTTGTGGTGGATGTGGGGCGTGACGGTGACGGATATCGATGGGTGACCAGCAACGGCGAGGAGCATCAGACGTGCCGGTCGCTGGCCGAATTGCTGTCGGTGCTCCGCCGTACATGAAGCCGGGCGCGCACATGGGCGTACCCCGCGGAAGAAGCTCCTCACGCGAGGTCGGAAGTGATGCCACACCGTCGTGACGTACTCGCTCAGGGCATCGCCGCCGCGTTGACCGGCGCGCTCTGGCCTCGTGTCCTGCACGCGCTCCCCGCCGTGCACCGCGCACTCGATGCACGCGACGGCGTACCGCCCGACGCCTTGGCGACGGACGAGGACTTCTGGACGACCGTCGCCCAGGCGTTTGTCGTCGATGGGCGCTACATCGTGCTCAACGGCGGCGGCCAGAACCCTCCCACGCGCGCAACCGTCGACGCATTGGTGCGCGGCGAGCAGTTGGCAGCAGCGCAACCGCGCCCCAACAACCTGCAGCTCGTCGGACAGATCGAGCAACACCGCATGCGGCTGGCGCGCGCGCTCAACGCATCGCCGGGAGACATCGCGCTCACGCGCAACACCACCGAAGGGCTGCATCTCGTCATCAACGGGCTGTCGTTCGCGCGCGATGACGAGATCGTGGTCTCGCCCTACGAGGAGGTGTACGCGGAAGTGGCATGCCGCGTCCGCGTGGCGCGCGATGGGGTGCGTGTGATACGCGCCGCGGTGGAGCCCGGTGCTTCGGATGACGCGATCGTGGCCGCCTTCGAGCGCGCGCTCTCGCCGCGCACGCGACTCATGATCTGCTCGCACATCGCGGATGCGTGGGGATACGTGCTCCCCATCGCGCGGCTCTCGGCGGTCGCCCGGCGTGCGGGAGTGCCGCTCCTCTGCGACGGAGCGCTCTCGTTTGCGCACGTCCCGGTGGATGTGCAGGCGCTCGGGTGCGACTACTACGCGACGTCGCTGCACAAGTGGCTGGGCGCGCCGCTGGGCACGGGGCTGCTCTACGTGAAGCAGGATCGACTGGCGTCACTCTGGCCCACGTATGGATCGAACCTCGCCGCCACCGACATCCGCAAGCTGGAAGTGGTGGGCACGCGTCCGGGTGCGCCGATCGCCGCGATCGGGCAGGCGCTCGACTTTCACGAAGCGATCGGGAGCGCGCGCAAGGCGGCGCGACTTCGTCACCTGCTCTCGCTTGCGCTCACGCCGTTGCGCGATGTGCGGGCGATTCGCGTCTACACCGACGCGGATCCGACGCGCCGAGGCAGTCTCGCACGATTCACCATCGACGGATGGACGGGCGAGCGCATCGCCACGGCGCTGCGCGAGCGGTACGGCATCTACACGTTCGGGGGGATGCAGGACGCCGTTGGCGGCATCTACATTGCGCCGAACCTGTTCAATCTCCCGCATCACATCGAGCGCTTCGTGACGGCGATGCGGGAGATCGCGGCGGCTCGCCCGCCGGCCTGACGCGGCGCGGTGCCCACGCAGCGCGCGGCGCGCGGGGCTATGGCGCTATCGCTGCCAGAGATACACCAGCTTCACGAGCAGTTCGTTCGTCGTCGGGAGGAGCGGCGTGTTCACGAGCCGCTCTCCCTGTGCGCGACGATCGTTGTAGACGACGTACAGATACGACAGCGGCGCGAACTCCCAGGAGAACCGACTGTTGAGCACGGCGCGTCGATCGACGCTCGAGTACTGGTAGAACGTGGTGAACTGGACGCGCGGATTGTACGCCAGACGCACCTCAGGCCCGATCAGGTGCGTGGTGAGTGAGCGGGCGGGCGCACCGAGCCGCATGAGCCGGTTGACCTCGTAGTTGGCCTGCAGGCTGACGTGTGGGCGCGGCGCGAAGCGCACGTTGAGGTCGGCCCGGTCCTGCCGACCATTGAAGAAGCCGCCGGTGCTCACGTCCACGCTCGTGCTGAATCGCGCGCTGCGGTCACTGCTCAGGTTCACGCCGGCGCGACGATAGTCCTGTCGACCCGCGGGTATGGTGATCGCGCCGGGAAACTCCACGGGCGCTGTGGGACGCTGCAGGTTGAATTCGACATACGGAAAGAGCACCGTGCCGTTGACCCACGAGATGTCGGAGTAGAGCACACCGAGTCCTTCCTGGATCTGCCCATCGCGCGGGCCGACGAACAGGTCGAAGTAGCCGCCCGGCTTGAACGTACGAATCGCGGCGGGCTTCCACGATGGGCGCCAATCCCACGTGAACCCCGGACTGATCAGCATCACGTCGCGCCGGGCGACGAAGCCCATCGCGGGGTCGTAGTCGCGCGACGCGCCGGTGACGATGATGCCGGTGTACAACTGATCGGTTTGGCGACCGATGAAGCCGTGCCAGCCCACGCCGCGCCGATCGGTGAGGGCGTTGTTGGCCGCCGAGATGGTCCACTCGGCGTTGACGAGCGGACCGAAGCGCGCGAAGCCATCGACTGCCAAGGTATGGCTCGTCGCGGCGCCCTGACCGACACGTTCATCGACGCGAGTGGTCCACATGGCACCCAGTCGATTGGCCGCCCCGAAGTTGCGGCTGCCCCGCACGACACCAAAGGTCGACCCGCGGATGCTGTCACGCCCCTCCTGCCGTAGCAGGAGTCCACCGACACTCGCGCCGGCGCTGCGCCACACCGACCGCAGGCCGCCCTGCACCGGGATCGGCAGACCGGACGGGTCGAGCCCGATGGTGCGGGAGAAGAACGGGCGCAGGGGAAAAAACCGATAGTCGCTGCCCAGATCGAAGACGTTCGCGTTCTCGAGGAAGAACTGTCGCCGCTCGGGGAAGAAGACGCTGAAGCGTCGCAGGTTCACCACCTGGCGATCGACATCGGCCTGCGCGAAGTCGGTGCGTACCGTGCCATCGACTTGCAGCCGCGTGGTCGGACGCCAGATCACTTCGCCGCCGAGCGAAGGATCGATGCGCGTGACCGCCGGCGTACCGGTGGCTCGGGTACGGGTCACGGTGCCCAAGGTGTAGGGACGCAGTTGCAGGTTCGTGCGCGGCGGCGGCGGCTCGAGCCCGTCGAGGGTCCCCGCGTAGTCCATGCGATACACCGTGAAGTTGCGCGGGTACGGCACCCACGCACTCTGCTCGTTGTTCCGACGGGCAATGCGGATGAGGTTCATGCCCCATGGTTTGCCGTCGGCGCGGTACCGCAGCGTTTGCCACGGAATGCGCAGCTCGCCCGTCCAGCCACTGTCGGTGCGCTGCGCGCGGGCGCGCCAGACGCCCTCCCACTCGCGGTTGAAGTAGTCGCCGTCGAAGACCTGCAACTCGCGCTGCGCGCCGTACGGCGTGATCTGGAACGAGGTGCTGTTGCGGCGATCGAGCAGCGGATCGAGGGTGATGCCAGCCAGGTCGTTCTGGAAGAAGTCGAACTTGCGACGCAGATCTTCCACACGGACACCGTTGCGCCCGGCCGAGTCGAAGGCGGTGATGCCGACATAGAGGTACTCGGCATCAAACAGAATGCGGACCTCGGTGCGGAACGCGCTCGGGCGATCCTGCAGCGGCTCGATCATCGTGAAGTCCGACGCCGGCGGGACGGCACGCCAGGCGGTGTCGTCGAGTCGTCCGTCGACGGTGATCGGGCCGGTCGCGCGCGCGGCGCGGTAGGTGCGTGGCGGTGGACGAGTGCTGTCCCGCGCCGTTTGCGACAGAAGCGACGCCGCGGCCGAGGTCGTCGCGAACAACCAGGCGCCGGCCGCGAGGATGCACTGCCCGGACCGAGCGACGGAGATGGGGAGAATCACGAGACTACTGTATATTACTGCGAATGCGGTCGCAAGATCGTTAGCTGGTCCTGGTCAACCGGCACGGCACATCGCACCGGGTGGTTTCGGACATCCGGCCGTCACCTCGTCGATCCCGCATGCGCGTCGACCAGCGCATGTCGAGCACAGGGCCAGGTCATGACAGACAGCGCGACGCGCGCACGCGCCGCACGTCCGGTCGTCTCGATTGCCCGACGCTCACCGACACCAGAATGGTGCCGCACGAGAACACGCCCTGCGTCACCCACGGTACAGGGCAGGGTGCGGTCATCGACCATGGCCGCACCATGATGAGCACACCACGCGTGAGCGTCCTCGGCACGTGATGCTCGGCGTGACACCGCGCAACCGGGCGACGGCGCCGATGATCTGCCGGTCGATCGGCCCGATGCCTCGGCGCAGCCCATCAGCGATGTGTTCCTCTCGGGCGCCCCTCGCGCCACGTGGCGCCAGCCCAGTCACGCCCCACGTTCATCGTCACCATGCTGTCGGTGTCACCGCGACGCTGCGGATGATCGGGTCATGCCTCAGCGCCAAGCTGCCGCGACGGTCGACCTCACCCGCACGCGCCTCTGCGCGTGATCATCACGTCGGCGCGTCGATCCTCAGCAGCCGCCGCACACCATCCACCAGCGCCCGTTCGATCGCAGCGGTCGCGCCACGCGGCACCGCAATTGCGCCCTCGCCGAACTGCCCATCGATCGCGAGCGTGCTGAAGCCGTGCAGGAGCGCCCATGACATGACCGCCAGGTGCGGCACTTCCGCCGACGCGATCAGTCCGTGCTCGGCCGCGCGGTGCAGCGCGAGCAGTGCCGGTCGCTCCGCGGCATCGGCCGCCGCGCGCAGCGCAGGATACGCACTCTTGCGCGCGAGCACGAACGCCACGCGAAAGAGCGCGGGATCCCGTAGCGCGTAGCGGAAGTACGCGAGCGCCACCGCTTCGAGGGCGCGCGCGGGATCGGCGGTTCGTGCGCGGGCGCGCTCCTGATCAGCGGCGAGCTGTTGCAGCGCCTCGACTCCCAGCTCGGCGAGCAGCGCGTCGCGATCCGGGAAGTGGCGGTAAAGCGCCGCATGCGTGACACCGACATCGCGCGCCACAGCGCGCAAGCTGAGCGCTGCGGCGCCATCGACGGCGACGGCGGCGCGCGCCGCCTCGAGTGCGGCCGCGCGAAGATCCCCATGGCGGTATTGCGAACGGGCGGACATGGCGCATATGTTAGCGAAGTTACCAGTGGTAACATATCCCTCGTGTCCTCTCGCCTCGCCCTCATGCCTGCTGTCGTTCGCCTCGCCGCGATGTCCGGTTGGTTGGCTTCGTTTGCGCTTCTCGTGCCCCACGCCTCGGACGGCCGTTTCGCCACGCCGCCACGGGACCACAGTCAGCTGTCTGCACCTGTGCCCATGGGCACAACCGTTCGGCTCGAACTCCGGGGCGCCGTGCAGCTCACGACGGTCGACGCCGATTCGGTGGAGGTCATCTCGGAAGCGGTCGTCGTCGGACGCACCATCGGCCGCTCGAACGCGGCGGCGCGAGCGCCATACGCCGTGCACCTCACGCAGATCGCGGACACGCTGCTCATCCGACCGCAGGAGCGACCGGGGCTGCGTGCGGTGGGGCTCAACTGGGCACGTGAGCGGGTGACGCATCGTGTACGTGTCTCACGCGCGGCGCGTGTGCACGTCATCGGCGCGGCGCGCCTCGTGGTCGATGGTCGACCGGCCGACCGGTGCCCACCCTCGGCCGCCGTGGCAATCGTTGGTGGACAGCCACAGTGCGTCGCCCGCTCGCGATGATCAGCGCGGCGCTCTGTATCGCAACCCTCGTGGTGCGCGCGTCGGCGCACGAGGAGCGCGGCTGGACCCACACGCGCGCAGATGCCGATCTCGCGCGCGACACCGTCACGGCATCTGCGGACGACCGCGCGGCGCCGCGCACGCTCGACGCGCTGCTCACCCGTATTCGCTTCATCCTGGACTCGAGCGGCACGCCTGGTGCGAGTCTCGCGATCGTCCGGGGCGACTCCGTGCTGTTCGCGGACGCCATCGGGCGCGCGCGGCTCGAGCCCTCCACGCCCGCGACGGCACGTACCCTGTTTCGCATCGGCTCGACGTCCAAGCTCTTCATTGGACTGACGGCGCTCGCGCTGGAACAGGAGAACCGGTTGTCGCTGCAGCAGCCGCTCGCCGCCGCGCTCCCGTCGTACGTCGTGCGCAATCCCTGGAGCGCGCGCGACACGCTGCGCCTCGTGCATCTCATGGAGCACACGAGTGGGCTCGACGACAACTCGCTTCGTGCCTACGCGAGCAGCGATCCGACGCTCACGCTCGAGCAGGGACTTGCGATCGATGCCGACCGCCAGCGCGCGCGCTGGCGACCAGGGACCCGCTTTGCGTACTCGAATACGGGGCCTGCCCTCGTCGCACGCGTGATCGAGCGGATCGAAGGGCGGCCCTTCGAGGCGATCGTGCAGTCGCGCTGGTTCGACCGGTTGGGCATGCACACGGCGACGTACGTGCCGCCAGATACCACGAAAGCGACGCTCGCCTCGCTCTACATGCCGGGGGAAGACGATCCGGTGCCGTACTGGCATGTGTTCGCGCGACCGATCGGTGCGATCAATGCGTCGGCGCTGGACATGGCGGCCTTGCTGCGCTTCCTGATCGGTCGCGGAGTGATGGGCACCGATACGCTGCTCCCACCGGGCGCACTGGACCGCGCGGAGCAGTCGCGCACGTGGATCGGTACGCGGGTAGGCATCGGCGGCGCTGGCTACGGGCTGGGGCTCTACAGTGTGGAAGGCGCCGATGGACGCCTGTGGGCCGGCCACGCCGGCGGTGTCGAAGGCGGACTGTCAGACGTGAGCTATCTCCCGGCTGACGGCGTCGGGTACTCACTGCAGATCAACGCGATGCGCGGGCGCGTGCTCCGCATGGTGGGCACGCTGATACAGCGCTTTCTCACCCAGGATCTTCCTCGGCCCAACGCGCTGCCGATTGAGGCGGTCTCTCCGGTCATTGCGCGCGAGTTTGCCGGGTGGTACCGGCCGATCACACCGCGACCGCAGTTCGTTGCGGCGGTCGAACGACTGCTCGGGCTCACGCGCGTGCGCGTGGTAGGTGAGCAGCTTCGCGTGGAGCCGCTCCTGGGCGACGCCGTCCGCTACTTCGCCGTGGACTCGCTTCGCTTTCGCGCCGAGCGCGGCTCCGTGGTCACCCTGGCGTTCCATCGCGATGCCGTCGACGATGGCGCGCCCACGATGGAGGGCTTCAACAACGGTGCGACCTTCCGGCGACTCGGTGTCCTCGACACGGTGGCGACCTTTGGCGCCACGGCCGGATGGATACTCGCGCTGGTGCTCGGGCCACTGGTTGCGTCTGTGGGTGTTGCGCGATGGCTGATCATCGCACTGCGCAGGCGGCAACCCGACGCGCGCCGCGTCCCGCCTCGTCTGGCCGCGGCGTGGGGGTGCGCTGCCGGCGCGAGCGGGATGGCCGTGTTGTTCGGGTGGTGCGCGTTGCGCGGACTGCAACACATCGCGCAGCTCGGCACGGTCACCGCGCTGAGCGCCACGGTGGCAGCGACGCCGCTCCTCTTCGTGGTGCTGGTGGGGGTGGGGAGCTGGTTCGCGCTGCGTCACCCCGCGGCGGGAACCAGCACGATGGGAGCGGTTGGTGTGTGGACGGTGCGTGTGGTGCTGGCGCTGCACGTGGTCGGCGCCGTGTATGCGGCACGCTACGGACTCGTCGGCTGGCGACCGTGGGCATGACTCGCGGGTGCGGCGGCGGCGTCGCGGCTAGAATCGCGTGACGAGACGCACCGCCACGTTGCGGCC
>JALOPS010000291.1 GCA_025453745.1 Gemmatimonadaceae bacterium | reverse complement strand
TACATGCCGACGCTCTCGCTGACGAACTCAATTTCGTTCCACCAGATCAAGGATCCCGCCAAGGAGTTTCCGCTCATCCGCGTGCTCGGCACCATCGGCTGGATCGTCGCCGGCACGCTCGTGGGCAAGGTGCTCAAGGCCGATGCGCTCAACCTCCCCATGCAGCTCGCCGCCGGTGCGTCGATCGCGCTCGGCCTCTTCTCGCTGACGCTGCCGCACACGCCGCCCAAGGCGGCCGGACAGCCGTTCAGCGTGCGGGATGCGCTGGGGCTCGATGCGCTGAGCATGCTCAAGCAGACCGATTTCGCGGTCTTCGTGCTCGGCTCGTTCCTGCTGTGCATCCCGCTGCAGTTCTACTACACCTTCGCCAACCCCTTCCTGAACGAGATCGGTGCGCCGGAGCCCGCGTTCATCCAGACCTTTGGGCAGTGGTCGGAGATCGGCTTCATGCTGCTCTTGCCGTGGGCGCTGCGCGCGGTCGGGATCAAGGGGATCATGCTGGTTGGCATGCTCGCCTGGGGCGTGCGCTACTTCGCCTTTGGCGCCGGCAATGCGCAGGGCGGCATGTGGCTCATTTACGCGGGCATCCTGCTGCACGGCGTGTGCTATGACTTCTTCTTTGTCGCCGGGCAGATCTACACCGACCAGCGTGCCGGCGAGAAAGTCCGCGCTGCGGCACAGGGGCTCATCAACTTCGTCACCAACGGCGTGGGCTACTTCATCGGCGCGTTCGTCTCGGGCGCCGTGGTCAATCGCTACGCCACACCCGCCGCAGGCGGCGCAGTGACGCACGATTGGTCGAGCATCTGGCCCATTCCCGCCGTGGGCGCGCTGATCGTGCTCGTCCTCTTCCTTCTCCTCTTCCGGCCGGCCAAGCAGGCGTCGGCCATTCCAGCTACGGCATGAATTCGCGACGTGACTTCGTGAGCACCGCCGCCGCGCTCGGCGCGGGCGTGATGATCGTCCCCCGGCATGTGCTCGGCGGGCCCGGCTACATCGCGCCCAGCGACAAGCTGCGCGTGGCGTGCATCGGCGTCGGCGGCATGGGGCGCAACGATGTGCGCGGCATGGAGAGTGAGACCATCGTCGCGCTCTGCGACGTCGACTGGTCGATGGCGGGCGACGCGTTCCAGTCGTATCCGCAGGCGCGCCGCTACAAGGACTATCGCGAGCTCTTCGACAAGGAGCGCGAGATCGATGTGGTCACGGTGAGCACGCCCGACCACATGCATGCCCCCATCACGCTACGCGCGTTGCGCGAGGGTAAGCACGTCTACACGCAGAAGCCGCTCGCGCGCACCGTCGGCGAAGTGCGGGCGATCGTCGCGGAGGCGAAAGCGCGCCCCAAGCAGGTCACGCAGATGGGCAATCAGGGGCATGCGCTCGAAGGCGTGCGGCAGTTGCGCGAGATGATCGAGGCTGGCCTCATTGGCACCGTCGAGCGCGTGGAGTGCTGGACCGATCGCCCCATCTGGCCCCAGGGGATGCGGCGTCCGACCGACGCGCACAACGTGCCGCCCACGCTCGACTGGAATCTCTGGCTGGGCGCGGCACCCGAGCGGCCGTATCACCCGGGTTACGCGCCGTTCAACTGGCGCGGCTATTGGGACTTTGGCACCGGCGCGATGGGTGACATGGCGTGCCACATCATGGATGCGCCGTACTGGATCCTCGGGCTCAAGTATCCCACACGCGTCATACCCGATGTGTCGCCACTGTTCGAAGAGACCGCACCACGCAGTTCGCGCGTGGAGTACACCTTCCCGGCGCGCGGCGATCGGCCTGCGGTCACGGTGGTCTGGCGCGACGGCAACCTGCGCCCCGCGCGGCCATTCGACTGGCCGCTCGCCAAGTCGTGGCCGTTCGATGGGAGCGGACAGCTCTGGGTCGGCACCAAGGGGACGATCGTCGCCGGCACGTACGGTGAGAATCCGCGCTTGTCCGATGAGACCAAGCAGGCCGCGCACAAAGCCGCGCCGCCGCCGGTCAAGTATCCGCGCACCAAGGGCGTGTTTGCCGAGTGGACGGATGCCATTCGCAATGGTGGGCGTGCGGGGTCCGATTTCATCTGCCACGCAGGGCCGCTCACCGAGATGATCGTGCTCGGCAACCTGTCGGTGCGCACGGGGCGCGTGATCGAGCTCGACCCCGAGACGGGCGCGCTCAAGACGCAGGGGATCCCCACGGAGTTCATCACCCCCACGTATCGGCCCGGGTGGTAGCGTGCCCTTGGCGCACGAGGACGCGATCGATGCCATACCGTTCTCGTGCGCGGAGGAGTGGCGCGAGTGGTTGCATGCGTCGCATGCAACGGCGACCGAGTGCTGGATTGCGTTCCCCAAACAGGGCGCAGGGATCCCCGGCGTGCGCTACGCGGACGCGGTGCGCGAAGCGCTCTGTTTCGGCTGGATCGACGGACAGTCGCGCCGAGTGGATGAGGACTGGTTCGTGCAGCGCTTCACGCCGCGGCGACGGGACAGCGTGTGGTCGCAACGTATGCGCGCGTTGGCGCTCGAGTTGATCGATACTGGACAGATGCAGCCAAGCGGGTCGGCGGCAGTGGAGCGGGCGAAGGCCAACGGCCGCTGGGAGACGGCGTATGCGGGTCCCTCGTCGATCGACGTACCGCCCGTGCTGCGCGATGCACTGGCGGCGTCGCCGCGCGCCGCCGCGGAGTTCGCGCGGCTCGATGGCATGAACCGGTACGCGATACTTCATCGTCTGGCGATCGTGAAGACCGAGGTCACTCGTGCGCGAAAGGCCGCCGAGTTTGTCACGATGCTCGAGCGCGGCGGGCGAATCCACCGCACTGGCAACCAGTGATCTCCGTCACGACGTCCCGGTGACGCAGTCGACAGCACGATTGCGACCGTATATGCTCCGATCGGGTTGATCGACGCGGATCGACGCAGCGCCCGGGCTTCTGCCTCGCGTGGTGCCGCATGCTGTCGCGCTTGATCTCACTGCTCCCTCTGTTCGTTACCGGCTGCGATATGGGCGTGAACTGCACGCTGCTTCCGCCACCGCCGACGCTGCAGCTCTCGATCCGCGGCAACCCGCCGGAGCCACCCTACACCATCACGGCGATGCTGCCGGATCGCACGCCACTTGGTGAGATCCGTTGCCTCCCACCTCGCGGCTGTGGGCAGTTGCTTGGCTTTCCCGGCGTGACGGCGCCACGCATGCTGATTCGCATCGAGACCACCACGGCGGCGAGTGAGACGGACGTGGCGCCCGATTATCGAATCGTGTTCCCCAATGGCCCCGACTGCGAGCGCGGCTTCTCCGCGGTCGTGCCGCTGGTGTGGCCGTGAACACGAGGCGACACCGCATGACGAGAGAGCTCGTCAACGCGCGACCCGACCGTGACCGAAAGCGCCCGACCCAGGTATCATCCGCATGGGCCCCGCCGATGCGGGTGGGCGCACGCCCCACGCCTCGCTCCACCCCCGAGAACAACGCATGCGCATCGCACTCGCTGCCGTCACCGCGCTCGTGCTCACGGGCTGTCAGCGCGCGGAGAACGTGACCTGCCCGCTGTCGATGCATGCGTCACCGCTCGAAGTCCGCCTGACCGGCACGCCACTCCCGCCACCCTACACCATCACGGCGCAAACACTCGATCCTCCATCGGCCAACTCCGTCACCTGTCCGCTCGAGGGTCCGTGTGCGTCACCTCCGCTCACGATCTTCGTCTTCATCACGTCGAAGGCCACGATCCGCTTCACCACGCCGCGAGGGCAAACGGAAACCGAGGTCACGCCAACGTGGCGAGTCCAGTCGAGGAACGATTGCTGGCCAGGGGGATCCGGTACTGTAACCGTCGCATGGCCCACGCCGTGAGCGCATCCGCATAGGCCGTCATCGCGGCTGCGCGCTGAACGCCGTTCGCGACGCTCGCCTCTATCTCGGCGGCGGTCCCACTTCTGGCGGCGGCCCCTCGGGCATATCGCCCCGATCGTGGCGGGTGCGGCGGCCGGAACGGGTCCGGCAATCGGCTTTGCGTCGCGAGCCGCTGCCGTGGTGCCTCGTCGAGCAGCGGCGCAGGCTCGCGTTGCACCGCGTCGATCGCCGCGCGCAGCACGACGCGCGTCGAGTCGATCACGCGCTGAGTGGACGAATGCCGCACGGCACCCGCGTCACTCATTCCGGGTAACGCACCCGACATCGGCGGCCCGCATGGCGAGGTTGTCGACGGGATGACCGATGCGCGTTGTCACGCGTTGCCCCTACTCGTCTTCGACATGCTGTCGCGAGTTCATCGGCGCTCCCGTGCCCGCCTGTGACTGCTCGCGCTGCTCAGCGCATGCAGCGCGGAAGAGCTCGCCTGCCCGTCGATCGGGTGTCCGGCAGCGATCGACGTCACGCTCGAGGGGGCGCCGCCCGACGCGCCATGGCGCGTCGAGCTGCTCCATGCCGATGGCCGATCGTTGCTCACCTTGGACTGCCCTGTGAATGCCCAGCGCGCATGCGAACGATTCGGACAGGTGTGGGTGCGATTCGGCGAAGCGCCGCCCGCGAGGGTGACAGTGCGGACGTCGACGTCGCGAGGCACGTCGACGAGCGAGCGCGTGATCCGGTACGCCGACGTGGATCGGGCGGGCCCGCGGTGCGGGACCTGTCCCCGCGCGACGTTGGCGCTGGCATGGCCATAGGGGTCGCGCGGCCGCAGTGAGTCCATCCGTCGACTGCCATGCGACACGTTTGCCGTCGCGCACACGGTCGATATGTGACGGCGCCGGAACGCCGCGCCGTCGCGTCATCGCGCCTTCGTCAATCGTGCGTTCCCGATGTCGAGTCCCGATACCCGGCCACGGCGATCGCGCATGATGCGAAACTCGAAGCCCGTCTCGGGCGCCAGCAGCACATCATCGGCCAGGGCGACCAGCGAGGACTTGGGTACGAAGCCGGGCACTTCGACCGTGAGCACGGCGCCCTCCATTCGCAGGATCTGCGAGACGCGCTTGCCGTCGGTGAGTGTCGACGGCACGGGATACTCGCCGACGAGCTGCTGAACACTCGCACTGTCGAGCGCGATCGGCGCGACCTCGCGAGGGCCGTAGTCCGGCCACTGATACTCCTTGGCGATTGCGTAGAGGATCTCCTTGGTGAGCGACCCGCCAGCATCGCTGTTGGTCATCACCGCCGCGCCGCGCCCGAGCGCTGGGAAGTGGATCACGTGACAGATGTACCCTTCGTTCGAGCCGCCGTGTTCAAACTGCAGCGTACGCCCGGTACCATGCACCATCGGGCC
>JALOPS010000290.1 GCA_025453745.1 Gemmatimonadaceae bacterium | reverse complement strand
GAGCGCCACCAGCGCGGTCAGCGCGCCGGCCATCGACAGGACGCCGCGTCGCGCCCAGCGCGACGGCATCGGCTTCATCAGCATCGCGGGCGCCGGCCCCGCGCGCACCGCCGACATGATGCGCTCCCGTGCCGCGGCGGGACTCGCAATCGGCTGCTGCAGCGCATCTGCCACCCAGCCGGGCAGCAGGTCGTCGTGTGACTCAGACATGAGAGTGATCCGAAAGCAGGGCGCGCAGCCGGGTACACGCCCGCTGCACGCGCATCTTGAGCGCAGACACACCGACCCCGGTGATCGCCGCCATTTCGTCGTAGGAGAGCTGGTCCGCGAAGCGGAGCACGACCGCCTCACGCTGGTCGGCCCCGAGCTGTGCGAGTGCCTGTGCGACTTCCCGCTGCCGATCGATCGCACCGAGGGCGTCGCGCGCTTCGGGGTCGCCGGCCTCGTCGAGCCGGGCATAGCGGCGGGACTTCGCGTTGGCCGTGCGACACTGGTTGACCACGATCCGGGTGAGCCAGGCGCCGAAACGGTCCTGCTCGCGGTAGGCGCCGAGCGCGCGATACGCGCGCACGAAGGCGTCCTGCACGGCGTCTTCCGCCTCGTCCTGGTCGCCGAGCAGATGTGTGGCCACCCGCAGGCAGCGGGCGTGATGCCGATCGACCAGGAGGGCGAACGCCTCCCGGTCACCGGCGCACACCCGTCGCACGATCAGCGCGTCGTCGCTGTCCATGCCCGATAACTGCGGCGCGGCGGGATTCGTCACAACTCCATCACCCGGGCGCGGCGCCGGGGTTCCCGAGCCGCTCGCTCATCGGCGCGCGAGCTGCTCGAGCGACGTCACCAGTAAGCGCGTCCGTTCGGCGTCTGCCGCACGCGGCACATCCCGGGCCACCTGCGCGGCCAGCCGCCGATACGCCTGACGCCGCTGCTCCCGCACCCGCTTCATCTCCGCCTCGCGGATCCCCCAACGAATCGCGGCAATGCGCCTGGCCGCGAGCCCTTCGTCCCGCTCGAGCTGGTCGAGATACGCGCGAGCAACCGCCGGATGCGCCGGCCACACGATCGGCACCTGATGCTGCGGGTTGAATTCGGCGACGTTCACGAGTCGCGCCGCCTCGATCTCGTTGGCCGAGAGCATGGGGCTCGGCTCGAGTGCGAAGACATCGAGCCCCCGACCGATCTCCGAGCCGTAGATGTGCCCGTTGTACCAGTAGGTGCTCCAGTACCCGGCAAGGTGCAGCGCGCCGGCCTCCATCGGGCCGCGATCGAAGAACGCGATCTCGAAGGGCGTCGCGGGGTCGGAGAAGTCCACGAGCGACAGCCCGCCCTGATACCACGCCTGCGCGAGAATGCTGCGCCCCGGCACGGGAATCAGCGAGCCGTTGTGCGCCACGCAGTTCTCGATCGCGGACTGTGCCGCCGGAAGCTTGTAGTAGCTCGCGAACGTCAACGCGCGCCGGTCGAGGCGGAAGATCGCGTTGGCGCCCCACTCCTTGCGATCGCTCGCCTGACAGCGCGGCGCCAGGCCGCCACCCCATTCGTCGGTGAAGAGTACGGCACGTGCATCGTTGCTGAATGTCGCCGAGTGCCAGTAGGCGAAGTTGTTGTCGCTGACTTCGGCAATGCGCTTGGGATCGGCGGGATTGGAGATATCGAGCAGGATACCGTTGCCCGAACAGGCGCCTGCCGCGAGCCCCATCGCCGGGTAGACGGTGATGTCGTGGCACTGATCCGTCTCACCGGTGTCTTGCGTGCCCTGCCCGTGATCACCCCCCTTCCAGAGGCCGTTCATGGCGCCCGTGGCACGATCGGCGAAGATGCGTGGGCTGGCGACGATCTTCGCGTCTCCCGGTGATGCGAGCGGCACCTTGATGATGTCGATGCGAAAGCGCGAAGAGTTTGCGTCCGTAGCCGGTGCGCCGTCGCTGCACCCGGCGAGTTCGGTGGACGGGCGCACGTCGTTGGTGCCGGAGATGTAGATGTAGACGTGCGCCGGATCCTTGGGGTCGGTGACGACCGTGTGCGTGTGCGACCCGCGACAGCTCTGCACCTGCGTGATCAGCTTGGGCGCGCGTACATCGCGGATATCGAAGATGCGCACGCCCATGAAGCGCTCCGCACTCGATGGTGAGGGCACACCCGACGTGCCGCAATCCACGCGACCGCGATCCTCCTCCACCGAGTGAAAAAGAAGATTGCCCACCACCGACACGTCACCCTGTCCACCCGGGCACACGTACCCTGTCAGCAGGGTGGGCTTGGCCGGATCGGCGATGTCCCAGATCTGAAAGCCCGTGTAGCTGCCCATGAACAGCCGCGTGCCCTGGAACGCCATATCCGTGTTGATGACGCCGAAGTCGCCGCGGTCGTTCGGATTGACGAAGCCCGCCGGACGATCGGTGTGCGACACGAGTCGGAGATGCCGGATCGCTGAGCCCGCGTCGTGCCAACCGGGGGCGAGCCCAACGCGGGGATCGGCGGTGGTCTGGGCGCTGAGCGATCTGGTCGCGAGGAGCGCGATGATCGGCAGGGCGACGAGATGAAAGGAGCGTGGAGTGCAGTGCTGCATGACGAGCGGCTGAGGTGACGTGGCGGTTCAGCGAAACGCGGGGCGGCGGGGCGGGGTGTCGTGCGGCGTGGTGTCGTGCGGCGTGGTTTCACGCGCGACCACCTCGAGCTCGCGACGCATGCGCGCGATCTCGGCGCGCTGATCGGCGCTCACATCGCGCGCAAAGCGGTTGAGCGCGGGGTCCTGCGCCGCGCCGGGCGTAGCGAAGAGCTCACGCACCATCACGAGCGCCCCCTCGTGGTGCTGGATCATGAAGCGCAGGAACGCGCGATCGAATGGCGCATCGCGCGCGCCCGCCAGCGTGTCGAGCTGTGCGGGGGTCAGCATACCGGGCATCACGTGCTGCGCACCGCCGTGGTGCTCCGCGTGCGCGGGGTCGATGGGCTCCACACCACGCGCACGGAGCCAGCGCTGCATCAGCCCGATCTCGTCACGCTGCGACACCGCAATCCGCTCGGCGATCAAACGAATGGCGCGCGACCTCGTCCGCTCCTCGACCAGCGCCGTCATGGTGACGGCCTGCGCATGGTGGCCGATCATCCCCTGCATGAAGTGCGTCTCGGCGGGGCGTGGTGCGGGGTGCGCACCGAGCGACTGGGCATCCAGCGAGGCGGCAAGCGGTAGGGCCAGTGCGGCCACGACGAGACACTGAAGGCGCATCGCGGCGAAAGGTGCAAGCGTCCTCGGACGCCAAGCAACGGCCGGCGCCTTGCTGGCGAGTGGGACCGCCCGCACCTTGGGCAGTCGTTGCCGCCGGCGTGACGCCGAACGACCGCACACACCTTCGACCCCGCGATTCATGAGCCGCTCCCGCTGGCGTGGCGCACGCCAAGGTGCCCTCCTCGTCATCGGTGCACTGCTGCCGCTCGGCGCCGCGGCCCAGGCGCGCCTCGACCCCGTCCGCGCCCGCGCCATCGACTCGTTGCTCGCGCGTGCGGTCGACAGTGCAGAGATCGCCGGCGCGGTCGGGCTGGTGCTGATCGACGGTCGCGTAGCCTACGAACGCGCCGTGGGGTGGAGCGATCGCGAGGCGCGGCGCCCCATGACCGCGGATGCGCTCTTTCGCATCGCGTCACAGACCAAGGCGCTCACCAGCGTCGCGATCGTGCAGTTGATCGAGGCCGGCCGCATCGGGCTCGATGACCCGGTGAGTCGATGGATCCCTTCGTACGCGCGTGTGATGGTCGCCTCGCGCAGCGACACCGGGCGCGTGCTCACGCCGGCGGCGCGAGCGATCACCATTCGCATGCTGCTCACGCACACGGCCGGTATCTCCTACGGCACCGACGAACTCGTCGCACCGCTCTACGCCGCGCAGGGCTTCGGGCCCACCGCGGGCTTCGGCTGGTACTTTGCCGACAAGCGCGAACCCGTGTGCACGTCGATCGACCGCCTGGCCACGCTCGCCATCGTCGCACAACCGGGCGAGCGCTTCGTGTACGGCTACAACACCGACATCCTCGGCTGCGTGGTCGAACGCGCTTCAGGACTTTCGCTCGACGAGTATCTCCGCCGGAAGATCACCGGACCGCTCGGCATGCGCGACACCTGGTTCTACGTGCCGAGTGCGCAGCGCGCGCGACTGACCACGGTGTATGCGAAGACGGGCGGCTCGCTCGCGCGCGCGGTGGATGGCCCTCGCGGGCAGGGCGACTACGTGGACGGGCCGCGCGTGAACTTCTCCGGTGGCGCCGGACTCGTCTCGACGGCGCGCGACTACGCGCGGTTCCTGCAGGCGATGCTGCAGGACGGGCAACTCGGCAGCGTACGCATTCTCTCGCGAAATGGCGCGCGACTGTTGCACACCAATCTCGTGGGCACGCGCTACGACGCAGCGGGTGGCATGGGCTTCGGTGCCGCCTTCGAGACGACCGAGCGCTTTGGCGCGCAGGGGCTGCTCAACGAGCGCAGCTACGGCTGGGGTGGCGCGTATGGGTCGTGGTACCGGGTGGATCCGAGCACGAAGACCGTGATGGTGTTCATGCAGCAGACGTTTGGTAGCGGCGGCGACGTGCGCGGGCGGTTCGGGCAGGTGGTGCAGGCCGCGATGATCGCTCCAACGGCCCGCTGACGGGCGCCGTCGGACCGCTCGACCAGCCTTGCGCCCCGTTCCAGGCCGCTGGAAACTGACGAGAAGACCGTCGTGACCGCTTCACAGATCACTGGTGTCCCCCAATGCGCGCTCTCCGTCTCGCACTCGTCGCACTGCTCGTTCCCGTCGCGCTCGCGTCGCAGGCGCCGATCCATCGCGTGCCGCGCGCGGACACCCTGCGATGGCTCGACGTCAAGACCTCGCAGACGACGACCTCCGTACCGGTGATCGGCGAGACGCGCATCGAGACCACGCAGCGCGGAACGGTGGCGCTGGCGCGCATCACGGGCGACACGGGAGCGGTGTGGTATGAGGACGTCCAGTTCAACGCGTCGTCCTCCTCGTTTGACATGCCCGTGCCCATCGCCGGGGCAAAGGGCCCGCCGACGCGCTTCATCATTCGCGACGGGCCGCCCGTCCGCTTGGCGGACGCAGCATCGGCACTGCTCATGTCCGCCGGCCTGTCCGATGAGACGCGTCGCTTCGCACTGCAACCCGATTTCGACCGGTACCTCGTTTCGCTGCCCAAGACGCCGTTGGCCATCGGTGTGAGTTGGGTCGACTCCGTCGCGCCCGCCGACAGCGCGAACACGATC
>JALOPS010000289.1 GCA_025453745.1 Gemmatimonadaceae bacterium | reverse complement strand
GTAGCCGCTGCGGACCGTGTGCGGCCGGCCCTGCGCGTCGAGCTGCAGGGTGTCGGCCACCACGCCCGTGATCGTGCGCCGCACGAGCCGGTCGTCGAGGTCGTAGGTGCGCGCATCGGTGATGCTCCCGGGCGCCACGCGACTCGTCACCCGCCCGCCGTCGTCGTGCACGAACCGGTGCACCGTGCTGTCGGCGGCGACGACGGTGTCGAGCGTCCCGGCGACGGCGTGGTAGCCGTAGCGCTGGAAGCACCGTCCACTGCAGGGATCGATGGCGTTCGGATGGTCGAGGCGGGTGCGACGACCCGCGAGGTCATACGTGTACTCGAGACCGTACACGTGCCCCGTGAACGCGGAGGCCACCGGCGTCGCCGTGACGCCGCTCGGCGGCGCCGTCTCGCACCCCGCGTTGCTCGCCACCCACCACGCACGCGTGCGCTGCGAGTCGGCCTTCACGAGGCCGGCCGGCGTGTTGATGCGGCGGATGCGAGACCAGCGGTTATTCGCCTGCACGAGCTGGCCGGCGGCGTCGTAGCGGAACCGCGCCGTGTCGGCCGGAATGCACACACTCGATCCGTGCGTCGGGAACGAGTACATGCACGACGGATTCTGTGCGGGCAGCGTGGAGCAGTGCCGGCTCGAGTAGGTCACTTCGGGGCTGATCCGGCGCGTCGGTCGTCCCAGCGCGTCGAACTGCGTGGTGATGTTGAACCCGCGCCCCGTCGTGCGCTGCGTCTGGTTGCCAGCCAGATCGTAGGTGTAGCTCTGGTTCGAGGCCGACGGCGACGTGTACGTCGTGACGCGCCCCAGTTTGTCCCACACCCAGTACGTGTAGAGCGTCGTGTTGAAGCCCGATTGGCGATAGGTGCGCGCCGTGCCGGTCCGGTTGCCCTCGCTGTCGTACGTGTGGGTGAGCGTGACCGAGTCCCTGGGGTGCGAGATGCTCCGAGCCGCGGTGCGCGCCGGCCCGACGGTCAGTTCGGTCGTCGGTCGGCCCATGGCGTCGTAGCGCACCACCGACCGCACGCCATGCGTCACCACATTCGTACTGTCGCGCCCCGTGAGACTGTCGATCGGCGAGAACGTGGTGGTATCTCGGCCCGCGCCGTCGCGGTAGACCACCGTGGTGAAGCCAATGGCACTGCGTGTGCGCGAGAGATTGCCGTTCGCGTCATAGAACACGCTGTCGGTCGCGTTCGACGGTGGCCGAACGATGCTGCGCACCAGGCCGGCCGTGATGCCGGAGCTGCCATATGTGAAGGAGACGCGACGACCGCTACTCGATCCTCGCTGCCGGAACGTCACGGTGCCGTGCGTCGCGTCGTAGGCGCTCGTGTCCTTGAGACCCACGGGATCGGTCACGCGAATCGGCGACCGCCATTTGCTGTGCCAGACGAAGCGGGTGCGCGACGTGTCCGCGCCACCCAGCATGCCGATCACGAGCGTCGAATCGGTCAGGCCGCGGTTGTTGTAGAACGCGAGCGTCTGCAGTCGCAAGGGATTCCGCGTTGACTTCGCGAGCAGCGGCCAGGTGGAATCGTAGGTGACTCGTGATTCGTTGCCTTGCGGATCGCGCACGCGCACGGCCGCGCCGTACCCGTTGATCCAGATGCGCGTCCGATCATCGACGTCGCTGCGTGGGCCGTTGATCTCGGTGTACGCCGAATCGAGCGACGCGCCTGGTCCGGTTCCCGCGCCGGCGACCTCGGCCGGCGTCACGGCAGTCGCCGCGTGCAGACCACCCGCATCCTGAACGAAGCCGCTCAGCCGAGCGTTCGTCCACGCGAAGGTCGTCGGCGAGCTCCGCTTATCGGTCCGGCTGGAGACCCGGTTGGTGCCGCTGGCGTAGGCGAAGCCGACCACGGTGTTGTCGGGGTCTGTGATGCCGGTAACCTGATAGCCGGAGCGAGCGAGCTTGACGCGCCGTGCACTGCTGCCGGTCGCCGCCGGAGCGACGATCGAATCGAGGACGGACGCGCTGCGGTGGAGCGTGTAGGTCGCATCCATGGTCCAGGCGCTGCAGAAGCCGTCGCTGGCCATGCTCGTGCACTGGTCGACCGTCTGTCCGTAGGTGGATTCGGTGCGGCTGTAGTACCCCGTCGTCGGACTGAAGTACGTGGTGTAGCGATCGTTGTCGTGCCGCCGGTAGAGGGTACTGGCCGAACCGTTGAAGAAGATGGTGTCGGGCCGGTCGAGGGACCGGGCCACGAAACGCTTGATGCCACTCAGCGTGCCGATGCTGCCAAAGGAGCGCGTGCTTCCGTCGGCGCCCACCCAGAGCAGCGTGTCGGCCGTGGACGGGGTGCCGACGACCTGATCGATGCCACTCAGCCACCAACCGGCCCCGTAGGGGCTCTGATGGCGATTGACGACGGACAGTGTGCCTGACCTCGTGCTCGACGCGCGCACGCCGCTCGTCACCGTCGCCACTTCCACGACGTACGGGTAGCGCCCTGTGGGCTGCGACGTCCAACCGGTCAGCAGCCGCGTGTAGCGTCGCGTCGTGCCGGCGGCCGGCGGCGTGCTGTACTGGCACGTGACAAGGGAGATGCTTGCGACGCTCACGCAGATCTGCAGCGAATCCGGCGTCGGAGTGCCGCTGGCCCGCGTGAAGTCGACGCTGATTGCCGGTGCCGGCGATGCCGTGTGGCTGCTGTACAGCAACGCGGGCGTCCGCGTCCGGTTGCGCCGAGTCGTCGACGGCAACTGTTGTTCGGTTCTCTCCCGCCGCTGCGCATCTCCTTCGAGACCCCGAAGCCCGTTGCTCGGGATGCCGTGCCGGACCTCGTGCGTGGGCTCGCCGGAGCGTACGGCCTTGAGGTCAGCCTTGACTCCACAGGTGTCTTCTATCGGCTCGAACCGCGCGCCGCCGCGTCGTCACCGAGTATCCGACGCGGGAGCGATGAGCCGGCTCCGAACGATCCCGCGCTTGCCTCCGCCGGAGGGCTGCAGTTGTTCGTAATTCGACTTCGTCACGCCCGCGCCGCGGATGTCGCCTCGACGGTCAGTGCGCTGTACGGGCGGCCCTCCGCGATGGGAGAGTTGGGTGCCGCCTCGCAGGGCATGCCCAGCACGCTCGACGCTGGCCTGCGTCAGGACGCTCGTGTGGTTTCGGGTCAGGGACTTCCGCGAGCAGAGGTCACGAATCAAGCTGGGGGCCAGCCTGCGTTGCCGGTACGTGCGGCTGGCGCGTTTGGGGAGGGCGCTTCGCGTCCGCGCCCAGCCGTCTTTAGTGGTGAAGTCACGATCGTCCCCGATGAGCGAACGAACGCTCTCCTTGTCCGCGCAGCGCGCGCCGACTACGACTTGGTCAACGCGGCTGTGCAGCAGTTGGATGTGCGGCCGTTCCAGGTTTTGATCGAGGTGCTCATTGCGGAAGTTCGCCGTGACCGTGATCTGTCGTTCGGCCTGACCACGTCCACCGAACCCTCCGCGCTTCCCGGCAACTCGGGCGGGACGCTCGCGGGAACTATTGCGGGCGGCGGCGGCGATGATTTCGTCGTACGGTTGCTCGATTTCACCGTTGGATCTACGCGCTTGAACGCGACGCTACGCGCTGCGGCGTCGCGTGGAGACGTTCGCATCGTGAGTCGACCGGTCCTGATCGCGACGAACAACGAGTTGTCCGAGATTCTCGTTGGCAGCCAGCGTCCGTTCGTGCAGGTGCAGCGCTCGCTTCCCACGGATGCTCCGAGTCGTGACCAGGTGATCCAGTATCGAGATGTCGGCACTCGACTGAGTGTTCGTCCGACCATCAGTGAGGACGGATACGTGATGATCTCCGTGACGCAGGAGGTCAATGCTGCGACAACGGAGACCGCCTTCGACGCGCCGGTCATCTCGACACGCAGTTTGCAGACACAGTTGCTGGTCAGGGACAGCCAGACAGTGGTGCTGGGCGGCTTGATCGACCAGCAGAAGGATGACGTACGGTCAGGCGTCCCGGTGCTCTCGTCGCTGCCCCTGCTGGGCGGGCTCTTCGGCCGCGCAAGTCGCCGTTCGAGAGAGACGGAGTTATTCGTCTTTCTCACACCCAAGGTGATTCGCGATGACGATCAGGCGGACGCAGTGACGCGAGCGCTTCGGTCGCGGACCGGAGGGTCCGACCGGTGATCAACGAGCGTTCGACGGCCATGCTGCTCGGCGACAGCGATGCGATGCGGGTGCTGCGTGAGCGCATTACGAAGATCGGTCCCGCGCGGCTACCCGTGCTCATTGAAGGAGAGACCGGGACCGGAAAGGAGCTCGTGGCGCAGGCACTCCACCTTGCGTCAGGCCGTCCGGGGCGATTCGTGGCCTTCAACGTCTGCGCCATCCCGGAATCGCTCTTCGAAAGCACCGTATTCGGGCATGTTCGCGGCGCGTTTTCTGGGGCCACGCATTCCAATGACGGCTTTCTTGCCGAGGCTGATGGCGGTACGGCGTTTCTCGACGAGATCGCGACCATGGAGGCGCCCGCGCAGGCCAAGATGCTTCGCGCGCTTGAAACCGGCGAGTTCCGACCGGTGGGCGCCCGAGCCGAACGCCGGAGTTCGTTCCGTGTGATCGCCGCATCGAATGAACGGTTGTCGCGGCTCGTCGCGAGTGGTCGATTTCGCGAGGATCTGCTTCAGCGGCTGTCGGGTTTTGTGATCAAGTTGCTCCCGCTGCGCGATCGTCGCGAGGACATTCCGCTCCTCGCCGAAAGCTTTCTCAGGTCGCTGTCGTTAGCGGGCAGTCGGCTCTCCGCGAACGCGATGCGTGTACTGTGTCGCCACGACTGGCCTGGCAACGTACGCGAGCTCAAGACCGTGATCGAACGCTCGGTTGTTCTGGCAACCACAGAGACGATCTCGGGCGCTACCGTGCGCGAGCTGTTGGGTGACACCCGGGAGCTGATCGATCGGGTTCCCGCGAGCGGCGGTTTCTCCGCATCGCACGAACGGCGCACACTGATCGAAATGCTCCGCCGACACGATGGGGATGCCATCGCGACAGCGGAAACGCTTGGCGTTCACCCGTCTACGCTGTACCGACAGATGCTTCGCCTAGGGATCTCGTCGCGGGAGCGGTTGGCGATTCGAAACGAGAAGCGTTCGCCGAAGCGGCGGTCTGGTTGAGTGATCACCGCCCTGTCGAATAAAGCCCGCCCCCGGGAGCACCACCGATGCGCGCACCTACGATCTCGACGACCGGCTCGTGCGGCGCACGATCACGGGCGTGGTGGCCGACACCCTGCAGCTCGACGCGCAGGGCCGGCCGCACACGGTCCGCAGCGGCTAC
>JALOPS010000288.1 GCA_025453745.1 Gemmatimonadaceae bacterium | reverse complement strand
ATGAGTGAAGAAGTGAATGAGTGAATGGATGAAACAGCTGGCACCTGGCTGAATGTGTGTGGTGTCAGCATGTAGCGCTGCATGAATGGTGAGGTGGTGCCAGCAGCAATGTATGCCATGATGAGCCAGCAGCAATGTGTGCCCCCTCTAGTTGGCGTGGTCCTGGAGGCACACGTGATGATATCAAGCACTGAACTGACTTGACCATCGTCATCGTGAAGTTCACGGCAAACGCGACCCACACCACGACGACCGCGAGGTCGATCGGCCACTCGAGCTCGGCGTATTCCTTGGCCTGCGTGATGCCCAACGGCAGCGTGAGCGCGGCGGCGACGATGATGGCCTGCCACCCCCAGAAGTGGAACTTGCTCAGCGCGTCGGACCACATGCGCGTCTTGAGCAGCCGCTGCGACGCGTAGTAGGCGCCGGTGAACCAGGCATTGCCGGCGAACGCGAAGATCACCGCGTTCGTGTGCAGCGGACGCAGCCGCCCGAAGCCGGTGTACTGGTTGCCGAGGTTGAAGATCGGATTGGCGAGCTGCAGCGCGATCACCAGCCCGGCGAGCATGCCGACCAGCCCCCAGATGAGCGTCGCCCACAGGAACTTGCGGACGATGTCGTCGTCGTAGCTGAAGCGATCCAGGAGCGTGCTCGGAGATCGGGACGTGGCGGGGGCCGTCCCGGTCGCGAGCGTCGGAGCTGATGCGTGCATGCCGAACCTCGTGCGCGGTGGATTCCGGAGGTCGCGCGGCCATCGTCGGCCGTCGACGTCAGTAAGCTTCGAGCGCGCGCGCACGAAGCCCGTCGGGTGTGCGCTGGTTTTCGCGTCGGGGATCGACCCACGCCAGTCGGGGAAGTGCCGCACGGACGGTATGGTCCGAGATGACATGGACCGAGCGTCTGGTCTGACAGTTGTCTCTGCACGTGCCCCTGCGATACGATCCGGCAGGCGTTGGTTATGCGCGTCACCTTTCGGTCAGGGATTCCCTCATGTCGATCTCCCGTCGTGCGTTCGTGGTGCGGTGCGCGGCACTGGCGTGTGTGCCTGCGGCGACGGCGCGCGTGCTCGCGGCCGCACCGCCGGCGAGTCGTCGCATGACCGTCTACAAGGACGCCGGCTGCGGCTGCTGCAAGGCGTGGATCGCCCATCTCGAACGCGCCGGCTTCACGGTCACCTCACGCGATGTGCCCGACATCAACGAGATCAAGCAGTCGCTCGGCGTGCCCGACGCGATGGCCTCGTGTCACACCGGCGTGATCGGCAGCGTGCTCATCGAGGGGCATGTGCCGGCCGACGTGATCGCGAAGTTCGTCGACCAGCAGGCCGATCCCACGCAGCGCGTCGCCAAGTGGAAGGGGCTCGCGGTGCCGGGCATGCCCCAGGGCTCGCCGGGAATGGAGGGGCCCAACCCGCAGCGCTACGACGTGCTGTCGTTTGGTGCGGGGGGTGCGACGGCGGTGTACGCGACGCGGATGGGGACGCGCGCGTAGCGCATCCCTGGGGAGCGCCGTGATGCGGCGCTACGGCCGCGCGGGCGCGGTGTGGCGCGTGACGTCGAGCGAGGTGACGTGCAGATTCGCGCCCGCCCCTGCGCGCAGTCCGACAATGCCCTCGAGCGCGAGGCCGCGGCGCGGCAGTTGTGCGACGTCTGCCCCGTTGACCTGAAAGCGTACGAGCGTATCGCCAACGACCACGCGCAACACATTGCGCACGGCGCCATCTGCGCGGCGTGCGACAACGGAACTCCCGGGCTGCCACACGCGCACCGGCGCGGCCTGCGTGCCCGTCTGTCGGAGTACGGCTGCGTGCCCGTCGCCCCTGAGGACGAAGGAGATCCATTCCGCCGCGCCATCGAGCCGGCGCCCGCCGAGCGCGAGGCCGTACTCGGTGTTGGTGCCCGTCTCGGGGAAGCAGAACTGCTCGCTCTCGACCGTGAAGCGGCCGCTGGCCGTCACCTCGGGGTGGTAGAGCACACCGCCCGGCCCCATGGTGAGATGAAAGCCCGGCGGCATCGCGACGAACCAGAACGCATCGCGTCGCGCGCCCACACTGTCGCCCGTGGCGACGAGGCGCGCCGGCTGGTCGGTGCGCCACTGCCAGGCGTTGGGCGCGGTGAGCGATTGCGCGGCGAGCGGTGTCGCGCCGGCGAGTGCGAGGATGAACGGGCCGATTCGGGACAGCGGCATCGCTGTGGACTCGGAGGAGGTGGGGGCGCGCGTGGGTGGGTGTCCCGCGCTGTCCCGAAACTACGAGCCGTGCCACGCGCGGGTGTCAGCGGCGGTAGAATTCACTGCCCATGGCCGCCCCGGTCCCCCACACCCCCGTCGTCACGCGCGCCGTTGCGAGTGACGTCCCGCAGCTCGTCGCGCTCAACAACCAGTTCTCGGCCGACGGGCTCACCCTGCCGCGCACGGACGCCTTTGTCTTCGAGCATCTGCAGGACTATCAGGTGATTCGCGGGCCGTCGGGCGACGTGATCGGATGCGTGTGCGTGGACGAGTATTCACCCTCCGTCGCCGAGCTGGTCTCGCTCGCGGTTGCACCCGAGGCGCAGGGGCGTGGCTACGGGAAGCTGCTCATTCGCGCCGCGGAGCAGTTGGCGCGCAAGCGGGGCTTCCCGGAGCTCTTCGCAATCTCGCTGGCCGACACGCTGTTTCTCTCGATGGGTTTCGAAGAGTCGCACATCGCGCGGTATCCCGAGAAGATCAATCGCTACAAGGCGATCTCGAAGAGCGAGCTGTCGATCGGCAAGAAGTTCTGTTTTGCGCGGCGGTTGCGGGGGTAGCGGGGAGGCGTATGCGCGCTACCTCGGTGGCAGCGCGATGGTTGGCGGACGCAGCACGATGCGCGCGGGTACGGCCTCGCCACGCAGGAACGCGACCACGGCGTCGGCGACCTGCTGATCCGCCTCGAACAGGTTGTGCCCCCCGTGCTCGACGATCACCTGCGTGCCGCGCCGCAGGCCGCGGAGTGCCGTGCGTCCTTCGTCGACGGCGGTGCGCCCGTCGAGCGTGCCGGAGAGAAAGAGCACCGGCACATCCGAGCGAAATGGCGCGCGGAACGATGCGCCCAAGTCGAGCGATGGGCGCAGGCCATCGAGCTGCGGCATGGGGAAGTTGAGCGCGTCGCCGAGTACGCCGCGTGTGGCCTGCGTGGCCACGAGCGCGCGGCGTGCCGGGTCGATACCTGAGGCGATGTCCATGAGTTCGGGCATGCCGGCGAAGCGCGGCGCACCACTGGGCATCTGCTGCAGCAGCGGACCCGCGATGAACTCATAGCGCCCTGCGTCGAGTGCCGCGTAGAGCAGCGGTACGCGCGCGATGCCTGGCGGGTCGGCGATCATGCCGCCAACGAGCAGTTGCACTGGAAACGCATCGATCGACGCGGTCACCGGCGTGCGGCCGCCTGGTGGCGTTGTGGAGAGTCGCACAGGAGCGCTGTCGAGCCGCGCATGCACGCGGCGCATCGTCGCGGCCACATCGGGATACGCGGCGCGCAGCACGGAGTCCCGATTGATCAGCGCCTGTACACGGGCAACGAGGCTGTCCGTGTATGCCGGAAGCTTGACGGTCTGCTCGAGTCCTTCGATGCCGGCGAAGACGGCGCGACTGATGCCCGCGCCGTGGTACTTGAGCACGGCCAGCCCGAGATGCGAGCCATAACTGATCCCCCACAGGCGCACCTGACGCGCGCCGAGCGCCCGGCGCAGATCGTCGATGTCGGCCGCGTTCTCGCGCGTGGTGTACCCGTCGATGTCGATACCGCTCGCCGTCCACCGCGCCATGCACTCGGTGAGTCCGCGCCGGTAAAGGTCGACGAGTGCGGTGCGCGTGACCGGTTGCACCGGGTCGAGCGAGTCGGACGGTTGGCACGGCGGCAGTGGTGAAGATTGTCCGACGCCGCGCTGATCGAGCGCGATCACGTCGCCCAGGGCGCGCAGCGCCATGAAGAGTGGAAAGCGCGCGCCCGATGCGGTGCGAATGCCCGACGCGCCCGGCCCGCCGGCGAGGTAGATGATCGGGTCACCTAGGGTCGCCGACGTGGAGCGCAGCCGCACAAAGCGCAGCGTGATGCGGCGTGATCCGGTGGCCGCGCGTCGTTCCGGGACCTCGAATGCGCCAAGCTCGGCCTCGACGGTGGTGCCGTCGTTCGCGCGCAGCGTGTACGGGGTGTAGGTGATGGCGGGCGCGGGGCGCGACTGGGCGACCAGCGGCGTCACGGTGAGGCCGAGGAGGCCGACGCCCCGCACGATGCGTGAGACGGACATGTGCGTTCCTGAAGAGAGAGTGTGTTGCGCAGCGTACGAGGGCTGCGCGGCGCTGTCGCGAACTGGTCGGTGAGCGGCACGCGCGCGTCGGTGAACGGTACTGCCCGATGCCCAAGGCGGCGGGGTATCGTCCGATGTGCTTGCAACGACGGTGGCACTCCTGCTGGCGGTCGGCGCGGACGCGTCGGCGCAACCGCCGTTCATCGTGGTGCGCGAGGCGCTGCGCTGTGCGTCGGTGCACGATGACGAGCGCCCGCCGAGCGACACCTCGTCGTGCCTGCGGGTGCCCGTGTCGGCGATCGATCCGCAAGGACAGGCCGTCTGGCTCGTCACGCGGGTGGAGCTGCCGGCGGCACTCACCGTGTCGCGCGCGCCCATCGGGATTCTCGTGGAGGCGATCGCGTCGGCGGAGGTGTACTGGGACGGGCGTCGCATCGGCAGCAACGGCGTGGTTTCCGCGCATCGCGCGGAGGAGCGCCCGGGGGCACTCGTGTCCGTCACGCCGCTCTGGGCCACGGAGGCGGCGACGGGTGCGCATGCGCTCGCCGTGCGATTGAGCAGCCATCGCGGTGCGGTGCGCGTGAGCACCCCGATGCACCTGGTGGCCGTGGGGCAGATCGAACCGCTCCGCGCCCTCGTCACGGCGCCGCGAATCTCCGTACTGCTGGCGGCCGGCGCGCTGGTGCTGGCGGCGTGCTATTTCACGGCGGGGAAGTCGTTGACCTCGCCGGCGCTGGCATGAGCTATCCGCAACAGCTCTGGCGCCTGATGCTCATTCTCGGTGGCGCGATGGGGTTCGGCATATCGATGGTCGCGTACGTCGCCCGGCGGTTCCGACCGTTGCAGTGGCGCGCGTTCGCGATCGTGACCGCGGGGTGGTGCGCTGTCACGCTCGTCATTCCCGGGTTCGACGTGCGCACCTGGCTGACGCTCGTCGGGAGTTGTGCGATCGCGTTCGTCGCGGTGGCACCGGGTGCATGGCGCAACGCGCCGGAGGCGCGCCCCATTGCGGGCGTGCTGCTCGTGTTGCTGGTCGTCGCCGTCGTCGAGCAGGGGCTCTTTCTCGATCGTGACGTGTTCCTCGGCGTCGCCGTGCTCGCGGTGCTCCTGTTGATCGATCAGGTGCGGCAGATGCGCCGGTTGCGCGATGCCGAGCGCGAGGCACGCGCCCGCTCGGAGCGCCTGGAGCTGGAACTGCTGCGTCGCCGTCTGGCGCCGCACTGGTTGATGAACACGCTCAACGCGATCACGAGCTGGATCGAGGAGGAGCCGCGGACTGCGGTGCGCATGGTCGAGGGGCTCGCCGACGAGTTTCGCCAACTGGCGCGCATGCAGGACTCGGCGGTGGTGCTGGTGACCGAGGAAGTGGCGGCCTGTCGACGACTGCTCGAGTTGATGTCGCTGCGCACCGGGACTCCCTTCGCGCTCACGGTGCAACAACTCTCGCCCGAGTTGCGTGTGCCGCCGGGGGTGCTGCACACGCTGGTGGAGAATGCACTCACGCATGGCAGCTATCGCGACGGGGCGATGTTCACGCTCGCGCAGCGCGGCGGCGACGCGTCACCAGTGCTGGAGTTCGTCGCGCCCGCACCGAGTGCGCGATCGACCCGCACCGGCGACAGCGGCTTTGGTCTGCACTATGTGCGCACGCGGTTGCGCGAACGCTTCGGCGACGCGGCCAGCGTCGTCGACGGCCCGGCCGAGGATGGCGGGTGGCGCACCGTGCTGACCTTGGGCGGTGTGAGCGCGTGATCGCGCTCCTGGTCGAAGATGAGCGCCCGGCGCAGCGTCGCCTGCAACGATTGCTGCTCGCGCACCCGGCGTGCGCAGCGGCGGAGGTGATCCCGGCGGACGATCTGGACACCGCGCGCACCGTGCTCGCGACACGCGCAGTCGATCTGCTGCTGCTCGATCTCGATGTGCGCGGCGACGACGGCTTTGCGCTCCTGGCCGAGCCGGCGACCGCGCGCGCTCGGGTCATTGTCGTCTCGGCGATGGAGTCGCGCGCGATCGAGGCGTTCCGTCACGGGGTCGTCGACTTCGTGCCCAAGCCGGTGACCGAGGCGCGGCTGATGCTGGCGCTCGGTCGCGCGCTGCAGGCGGTGCCCGACCCGCGCGTGCGCGAGCTGGTGATTCGTACGCGCCATGGTGCGGAACTCGTGCGCGCGCACGAGATCGTCGCTCTCGAGGGAGCCGGGGACTACGTCGACGTGCGGCTGCGCGACGGGCGGCGTCTGCTGCACGATGAACCCCTCGTTCACTTGGAGCGCATGCTGCCGGACGGCTTCGTGCGCGTGCATCGCTCGCACATCGTGCCGCGCGAGGCGATCTGGCGCGTGCACACGCAGCCGGGCGGCGGGCGCGAGCTCGAACTCGTCGATGGATCGCGCGTCCCCGTGAGCCGACGGCGGGCGGCGGCGGTGCTGCGGCAGCTCAACCGCGGACGCGCGCGGTAGGCAGGCGCCGATGTGCCACCTACACGCCGACGCGATCGGTCACCGGCACTGGCCGCGGCGCGCGCGCCGCGCCCGCACGTCGTCCGAGCAGCCATGCGGCCACCACAATCGCTGCCAGCGCCCGAAACGCGGCGGTGCGCCGCCCATCGACGGTGGTGAGCACGAGCGGCAACGCACGCCCATCCCAGCGGACCACCGGGTTGAGCCAGAGCGCCGACGTCTCGCTTGCGAGCACGACGCGCGCATAGTGTGCCCAGGGTGGGAGCGCGACGACGATCGTGCCCGTGGAGCGCTGCGCTGCAACGAGGCGGCCACTGTCGGCAATGACGCGTACGTGCGCCGCCGCGCCGCGATGCACGATCACGAGTGAGTCGTCTCGGACGAGCACACGCTCGAGCGCGAGATCCGAGCGTCCCGCATGTCCGCGCACCCCGTACGCCCGCCCGCTCGTCAGCGCTGCCAGTACGGAGTCGGCATGCAGCGATGCGGCGTGGAGCATCGTCCACGCCACGCCGGTCTCGCCGGCACCATCGACGTTGTGCGAGTCATCGTTCGCGAGCAGCCAGACGGGTCGGCCGGCCGTCAACGCGGCGTCCCATGCGGTGTCGGACGTGACGAAGTGATTGAGCACCTCGAAGAGCGCGTAGCCCGACAGCCGCGCGGCATCGGCCGGGCGCACCGCGTTGCGCAGCGCGGGATG
The DNA here is from genome assembly GCA_025453745.1 of Gemmatimonadaceae bacterium. Classification (GTDB taxonomy): domain Bacteria; phylum Gemmatimonadota; class Gemmatimonadetes; order Gemmatimonadales; family Gemmatimonadaceae; genus JALOPS01. Next base: position 2,826 of record JALOPS010000288.1, on the reverse strand, counting down.
GGCGAGTGCGACGATCGCGCCGTCGCCCCGGAGCCGGTCGATGATGGTCTGCTGCTGATGGACGGACTGCCAGAGCGGAAAGTCGAACCAGAACGTGCGCGGTGCGCGGAACACCAGTCGATGCGCCTTGATCACGCTCGCGCCGTGCTCGTAGACGGACACGGTCGTCGTGTCGGTTGGCATGGGGCGCGCGGCCGCCCAGTAGTTCGAGAGCGCGGCGACATCGTAACCCAGTGCGCGATAGGCGCGTGTCACGTCGGCCGGCGAGTGGTGCCCATCGGTCACGCCGCCCCACGCGTGCGAATGCGCGTGGAAGTTCGCCTTGCGCCAGTGCTCCGCCGGACCATCGAGTGCCGCGTACGGGTTGAACCAGTGTGTGCCGTTGAACGGGGTGGCGTCGCCGAATCGATAGAAACGGGTGGCGAGGTAGGGGGCCAGCGCGACGACGAGCAGCGCGGTGACGGCGAGGGTGGTCAGCCGTCGCACGCGGTGCGCGGTGCGCCACCGCGCGCCCTGCCGATCGATCATGTCTTCACGGTACCAAAGCCCCCCGACGGCGCCTGCACGCGTGCTGGCGTCTTACGTCGTGCGGTGGCCGATACCGTCGCGTGCCACTCGGCGACGGCGCGATGCGCCTGCTGTGCGAGCGCGCGGCGCGACGTGCTTGGCGTTGGCACCACCGAGGCCACGCGGCAGATCGTCGCCGTGATCGGCGGCGCGACGACGAGTGCCATCGCCTTGGGCAGCAGCCACTCGCGCCCCACCCACGTGGTCAGCGCGGTGGGATCACGACCGTCGGCGACGTCGAAGCGCAGATGACAGCACTCGATCGTCGCACCGAGTCGCTGCGCGGCCTCGAAGCAGGCGGCGTGAAAGGTGCTGACGTCGGTGCCGACCGTCGTGGTCGCTTCGGGGAAGACGCACACGTCATGGCCCATCGCCAATGCGGCGGTCATCTCGTCGACTGCGGTCCGAAGCGCGCGGACCGGGCGACGCGGGATGGCGATGGCGCCCGCACGATGCCCCAGTGGACCGAGGACGGGCCAGTCGAGCACCTCCGGCTTGGTGACGAAGCGCAGCGATCGCCAGGCGGCAAGCACGAGCACATCGAGAAAGCCGAGATGATTGGCCACCACCAGATGGCCGATCGCCCCGCGAGTGGGGACACGCGGGGCGATGACGGAGACGTGCAGCGCGCGAAGTGCGCGGGCGGCCAGCGAGCGATCGACGCCGGTGGGCGACACTACGCAGCGTCGCCGAAGAAGGAGCGGAACGTCGCCGGGGCGAGGTCCGCGATGTCGAGTAGCACGAGACAGTCGATCGACCCGAAGGCGGCATCGAAGGCGGGCGGACTGACCACCTGTGCCCCGAGGGCGAAGTACCCTTGCATGAGCGGCGGCAGGCGCGGTGCAAACGTCGGGATTAGCGGGCCGTCGACATCGCAGTGCGCATGCGGCAACGCGCGGACGGGCAACGGCTCCACGATGACGCCGGCCCGACGGAGCAATGCCCAGACGGCCGGCGCCTCGCGCGGATCGCGCGAGGGGACCGAGCAGCAGCCGAAGAGATAGCGGCGCGCGTTCCACTGCAGGTAGCGCGCGAGCCCGCGCCAGAGCAGGCGCAGCACACGCCCGTTCCGGTGTCCGCGCGCCACGCAGGCGCGTCCGATCTCGACGCCGTCGCGCGCCCACTCCCGTGGCATGTCCCCCAGATCGAACAGCGTGCTCGCGTACCACCCGCGAACCGAATCCGCTGCCATCGCCGAGGTCTGCAGTCGGTAGGTGCCGACGGCGACGCCGCTGCGCCGGTGTTCGATGAGCAGGTGATGCATCTGCTCGTCGAACGGGTCGACGTCGCGGTCCCCCGCGGCGAGCGGGTCTCCTTCGGCGAGCTCTTCCACGAAGACCGCGTGCCGGAGGCGCTGCACCGCCGCCACTTCGTCGACGGACGCGGCGAAGCGCAGTGCGTAGTCCCCCGAGACCACCTCGCCCGGCGGAATCGCCGCGGGCGCAGCGATCGAGGGGATCGATCGTCGTGCGGTGGGGATCGAGAGGGGGAGCGACATGAGACCGGCGACCGGAAGCACGGGGAGCCGCGCTCGCGCGCGGGGCGGCGTATCTTGGCGGGGCAGTTTCCACGGCGTGTGCACCGGCCCCATCAACGCGACGCCACGACGCTGTCACCATCCCTCGTCAATCCGGCGAGGGAGCCCGCGACCCCTCCGCATGCCCATCCAGTACATCGACCCCCGCACGCCGAAACGGATCGACTCCTGGCGCAGCCCGTCCCTCGGCCTCGAGATGCCGATCGTGCAATACGGGTCGCACGGCACCCCGATTCTGCTCTATCCCACCGCGGCGGCCGACTTCCTCGAGAACGAGCGCTTCTGGCTCATCAAGGCGGTCGAACCGTACATCGCCTCGGGGCGCATTCGCGTCTTCTCGATCGACTCGATCAATCGCTATGCGTGGATGGATCGGCAGATCCCGATCCCTGAGGCCGCGCGGCGGCAGGCGATGTACTCGCGCTATGTGGAAGAGGAAGTCGTGCCCTTCATTCGCCATGCGGTCGGCGACGGCGGGGCGCGGCCGATCACGACGGGCGCGAGCTTCGGTGCGTTCCACGCCGCCAATCAGGCGTTCCGTCGCCCGGATCTCTTTGGTGGCACGATCGCGATGAGCGGCTTCTACGATCTCGCGCGGAGCTACTTCAAGGGCTTCTCGAACGACAACGCCTACTTCAACAACCCCGGCTGGTTCGTGCCGAACCTCAGCGGCGATCAGCTCGGCATTTTGCAGCGGCACTCGCGCATCGTGCTGGTGTCGG
>JALOPS010000047.1 GCA_025453745.1 Gemmatimonadaceae bacterium | reverse complement strand
ACGCGCACCACCATCGTACGAGAGATAGACGCCGGTCTCGGTGCCCGCGTAGAGCAGCCCGCGCCGCTCGGGATCCTCACGCACCACACGCACCGGCTCGCCCTCGCGCAGCCCGGTGACGATACGCGTCCACGTTGCGCCGTAATCGGTGGAGCGGAACACGTGCGGCGCGTTGTCACCCAGCCGATCGGTGCGATACGCGACATACACGGTCCCCGGGTCGTGCGGCGAGACCTCGATCTCGTTCGTCAGCCCGTCGGTGAGCGACGGCGGCGTCACGTTCTTCCACGTCGTGCCACCATCACGCGTGAGCTGTACCAGCCCGTCGTCGGTGCCGACGTACATCGTCTTCGCGTCGTGCGGCGACTCGTGGATGACGACGATCGTGCCGTACACCTCGCCGCCAGCGCCTTCGTTGGTGATGGGCCCACCGCCCCAACCCTGTCGCGACTTGTCGTTCTTCGTGAGGTCACCGGCCACCGGAGCCCACGACTGCCCGCGATCGGTGCTGCGGAAGAGCACGTTGCCGCCATGGTAGATGACGTTGGCGTCGTGCCGCGAGACGACAATCGGCGCCGTCCAGTTGAAGCGGTAGCGCGTCTTGTCCGTCGGCTCGGTGAGATTCATCTCCGGCCACGCCATGATGTCGCGCGAAACGTCCTTCTCCTGATCGAGCTCGTCGATGAGTCCCTGATAGCAGCCGCCGTACACGTAGCGGTGCATCGTGGCGCTCACGCCGATGTTCGCGCTCTCGCAGCCGGGGCCGTTCCACCAGTCGCGCGTGCCAATCGCGAACCCGTTGCTGCGGCTGCGAATGACGACGCTGGAGTTGTCCTGCTGCCCGCTGTAGAGCTTGTAGGGATAGTCGTCATCCACGGTCACATGATAGAACTGCGCCGTGGGTTGATTCTCCTGCGAGCTCCAGCTCCGGCCGCCATCGAGCGAGACCGCACCGCCACCGTCATTGGCGTTGGCCATGTAGCGCGGATCGACGGGATTGATCCAGATATGATGATTGTCGCCATGCGTCGCCGGCACGCTCTGGAAGGTGCGCCCGCCATCGATCGAGCGCAGCACGGGCGCATTGGTGACCCACACGATGTCCGCGTTCTTCGGATCCGCGTACACCTTCATGTAGTACCACGAGCGCGTCTGGATGAGGCGATCCTCGCTCGTGCGGCGCCAGCTCCGCCCCGCGTCGTCGCTGCGATAGAGCCCACCCTGCTCCGCTTCGACGATCGCATACACCCGGTCGGGAACGGCCGGCGACACGGCCACGCCGATCTTGCCCATGAGCTTGGGCAGCCCCTCGGTGAGCCGCGTCCACGTGTCGCCACCGTCGGTGGACTTCCAGATCCCGCTGCCGGGACCGCCCGAGCGCACCTGCCACGGCACACGCTGATGCTCCCACATCGCCGCATAGAGAATGCGAGGATTGCTCGCATCCATTGACAGATCCGACGCCCCGCTCGTGGCGTTCATGCCCGCGAGCACCTTGCTCCACGTCTTGCCACCATCGGTCGTGCGATAGATGCCGCGATCGGCGGAACCCTTCCAGCGATCGCCCTGTGCGGCCACGTAGACGACGTTCGGATCGGTGGGGTGGATGCGCACCGCGCTGATCTGTCGCGTGGCCGTGAGCCCCACGTTCGTCCACGTGCGCCCCTGATCGGTGCTCTTGTACACCCCCACGCCATAGCTCGAGGACTGTCCGCGCGGCGCATGCTCCCCGGTGCCCACATACATCACGTTCGGATCGCTGGGTGCGATCGCGATCGCACCGATCGACCCGCTGCGAAACGACCCGTCGGAGATGTTGCGCCAGTTGATGCCGGCATCGTCGGTGCGCCAGAGGCCACCGCCGGTGTAGCCCACGAAATACGTGAGCGGTTGCGAGGGAATGCCGGTGATCGCGTTGGCTCGGCCGCCGCGCGAGGGCCCGACATTGCGAAAGGCGAGCGGCTTGAACGTGGTCGAGTCGATGCTGAGCGAGGCCCGTGCGGCGGAGGCGGGTCGCTGCGCGAGGGCGGGCGAGAGGGCGGCGAACAGCGCGCCGCCAAGCAGTACAAGACGCATGTGGGCGGGTGAGGTGGGGGAGACGTCAGTCAGGATCATCTCCGCCGGAGCCGGCCACCGTCAATGGCACCCGCGCGGCCGAGGGCTACGCCGTCGCCGGCACCAGCGCGTCGCCGTCGACCCGTGCGAGGAGTGCAGCGGCCTGCACGCAGAGGGCGGTCCCGCGGGCGCCACAGGCCTCGACCGCCACCAGGAGCTCCCGCACTCCGACCAGATCGTGCGCATCGATCGCGCGGCGGAGGGCCGCATCGAGCAGCAGGGTACTCACGCCGCGTTGCTGCTCCCACGGCGCGGCGTCGAGCTGGACCAGCCAGCTCGGACTCGGCGTGGCATCGAGCCGACCGCGCAGCATGTGCCAGAGTGGCGCGCGAACCGCGTCGCTGTCCCACGTACAGAGCGGGCGCCACGGTCCGCGCAGCGCGACCGCCGAGAGCGTCCCGAGCGCGCACGACGCCTCGAGCGACACGCGGCGCACCGGTTCCTGTGCCACCACCCATGCGTACGCAAAGGAAGCCGTCGGCGACCACGCGGCGTGGAGCACGGGCCATGCGAGCAGCAACTCGGCGACGAGCGCGACGTCGTCGGCGTCGAGTGCCAGCGCGAGGGCACTGTCGAGCTCGTCGAGCAGGGCACGCGCGGCGCGCGCCAGTCGAGGCATGCGCCTGCCGAGATCGGTCACCCAGCGCAGGGCATCGGCCACCGCAAAGAGATCATGCGGCCCGGCGCTGCACAGATCGATCGGACTCGCGACGGCCGTTCGATCGGCCATGGTGTCGAGCGCGTCGATCGCGGTGTCGTCGAGCAGGGCGAGCCACGCGTGGCGCAACCGCTCGTGCGGGAGCCGTTCGCCGCTGCTGCTCGTCGGCGCGGCCAGCGCACGATCGAGCCGCGCGTGAAAGCGGGCGTCGGGGTGCCCGCTGGCGGTGAGGACGACGTGGGCAAACGCCGTGTCGCGCGCATCGGCCGGCGCCCAGGCGAGGCGTCGCGCCATCGCCGGTGCGCGGGCCACGCGAGCGAGGGCGTTTGCCACCTCCGCGCCCTGCGCCGCGAGCGCGGGGTAGCGTTCGGCGTCGAGCGTGAGCACGGCGCGCACGAGCAGTGCGATGTCGCGCAGCGGCGCGATGGGTGGCGAGGCATCGAAGCTCGCGATCGACGGCGTGAGCCGATCGAGCGCCGCGAGCGAGAGCTCGAGCGCTTCGACGACGCGCGCCGACAGGGCGTACGCCGGCCAGGCGGCAGGCGGCGGATCCTCGGGCGGGCTCGCAACGGGGAAGGAGCGTGGCGAGATCATGCGATGGTGCGTGGGGGACGCTCGCGTGCCGAGCGCCACTCTCGCTACGCGTGGACTACGTGTTTCGTCCGTGCGCTGGATCACGTGAAGTTCACGCGGTGGGAGAGAGGCGCGCGAATTCTCGGCTGCCCTCGCCCCTCACCCATCGATCCGGCTAGTGATCGAGCAGTCGATAGCCGACACCAGGCTCGGTGCGAAGCCAGCGCGGCCGGGCGGCGTCGGTCTCGATCTTGTGCCGCAACTGTGTCATGTACTGCCGCACCAATTGGGCCTGTTCGCGACCGTGGACGCCCCACACTTCCTTGAGCAATTGCGCGTGCGTCATGACCCGTCCGGCGTGCCGCACGAGTGTCGCCAGCAGCTTGAACTCGGTTGGTGTGAGGCGGATCTCGTCATCACCGCGATGCACGGTGCGACGCACGAGATCCACCCGGAGCCCATCGACGTCGAAGAGTGCCGTGCCCGTGTCGGCGCGCTGCGCCGTGCGTCGCAGGGCCGCGCGCATGCGCGCCAGCAGCTCGGGCATGCCGAAGGGCTTGGTCACGTAGTCATCGGCGCCCTCATCGAGCGCGCGCACTTTGTCGCCCTCGTGCCCGCGCGCAGACAGCACGAGCACCGGCACCTGGCTCCATCCGCGCACATCGCGCAGGACGTCGAGCCCCTCGCCGTCGGGGAGACCGAGGTCGAGGAGGATGAGGTCGGGGTTGTAGCCGGCGGCGTGCGCCAGCCCCTCGCGCGCGGTCGCCGCCTCGACCAGGCGGAAGCCATTGGCCGGAAGGGCGGCGCGCAAGAAGCGACGCATCGGCGGCTCGTCCTCGACGAGCAGCACCAAGGGCTCGACCGTGCTCATGCCGGAGAGGCTAACGCGCGCACGGGAGCGCGGTCAGTGCTCGATGACCGGAGACGCGGTGACCGTCATCCACTCCGGCGGAGCGCCCACGAGCGGGATGGTGAAGTGTACGGCCAATCCACCGCCGGGCGCATGCTCCGCCCAGATCCGACCACCGTGTGCCTGGATGATCGCGCGACAGATCGCGAGTCCGAGTCCGACACCGCCACGTGCGCGATCGACGCGATGGAACTTCTCGAAGATCCGTTCGAGCTCGGCATCCGGCACACCGGCTCCCGCATCGACGACGGAGACGGTGATTGCATCGCGACTCGCGCGCGCGACGATTCGGATGCCGGCACCGTCTGCCGTGTGCTTGACGGCGTTCTCGAGCAGGTTCGCGAGCACCTGTTCCACGAGCACGGCGTCGAATGGCGCGACAACCGGCGTGGCGGGGAGATCCACCGTGACCGGGTGTGCGGCCAGAAGCAGGTCGAGTCGTGCCAACGCGGCGCCGATCACCTCTTCGATCGGCTGCCACTCGCGCTGTACCATGAGCGTATCGGATTCGACGCGCACCATGTCGAGCAGATTGCCCACGAGGCGCGCGAGACGCCGCGACTCTTCCACGATACCCTGCGCCAGATCGCGTCGGGTGGCCCCGTCGAGGTGCGTGTCATCGAGCAGTGTGGTAGCCGCTCCCTCGATGCCGCCAAGCGGCGTGCGCAGGTCGTGCGAGAGCGAACTGAGCAAGCTGGTGCGCAGGCGCTCCGCCTCGATCTCGCGCTGCTGACGTGCGCGATCGCCGGCGAGCGTGACGCGGTCGAGCGCCGTGCCGATCAAGCGCCCCATCGTCTCCAACTGTCGCCGCGCCTCGGGGGAGTCGAGCGAGTCCGATGCGGCAGGTCGCACTCCCATTGCAGCGATCGCCGGCGTTGCATCGCCGATCGGGATCCAGAGCCGTTCAGCGGCCGCGAGCGTATCGGTCCCCAAGCCCGCCGCGGTCCCCCGCTCGCGCACCCACCGCGCCACCGCGCGTTCACCGGGCGTCAGCGTCGGCGGGGGCGTGGGCGTCACGGTCCCATCGTCAGTGACATCGGCGTCAGCGTCGGCGCCAACGAGCACCACATCGGCCGCAAACGCCTGTGCGACGCTCGCGATGCCGGCCGCCACCACGTCGTCGCGTCGGCGCGCGCCAGCGAGTCGTTCACCAAGGGCATAGAGCGCCGCGGTCCGCGCTTCCCGTTCGCGCGCCGCACCGGTCTGCACGCGCAGGCGGGCCGTCAGCCACACCATGCCCATGCCGATGGCGAACATCATGGCGAAGGTCAGCAGATACGACTCGTCGGCGACCGCGAGCGTATAGAACGGCGGCACGAAGGCCACATCGAACGCGAGCGTCGCCAGCGCTGCCGCCACGAGGGCGGGACCCACGCGCGCACGCGCACCGACCGCCACGATCGCCAACAGGTATGCCATCGCCACGTCGGTCGCCGACAACCAGGAGCGCACGAGGATCCCGAGCACCGTGACGAACCCCACGGCAAGGACGGCCTCCACGTACTGTCTCGGTGGCGTGCGCGTGGTCCGCGGTGCGATCGGCGACGCGGGCTCAGCCGCGTCGGATGCCGCCACGACGTGCACGTCGAGCCCCACGCTCGCGCGCACCAGACGATCGAGTCGGGAGCGACCCAGCCACGCGCGGACCGCGTGACCGGGCTCGTGCCCGATGACGAGTCCCGTGGCATTGCGCGCCCGCGCCAGCGCGAGGAGCTCGTCGATGTCCACGTCCCCGGGAACCGTCATCGTCTCCGCGCCGAGCGACTCCGCCAGATCCAGCGCGTCACGCACGTACGCGCGACGGATGGGATCGAGCGTCGCGCGCGAGGGCGTTTCCACGTACACGGCACACCACTCCGCGCGGAGGCGACGGGCGAGCAGCGCACCCTGCCGCGCCACGCGCGCGGCGTGCGGCACCGGATCGATGCACACCAACAGTCGCTCCGCGGCTGGCCACGGCGCGTCGATCCCCGCCGCCGAACGATAGCCGGCCATGTCGGCATCCACCCGCTCGGCGACACGACGCAGTGCCAGTTCGCGCAGCGCCAGCAGATTGCCGCGACGAAAGAACCGGTCGAGCGCACGTGCTGCCTGCGCCGACCGATACACTTTTCCCTCGCGCAGTCGCTCTTCGAGGACCTCGGGCGTGACGTCGACGAGTTCGACCTGATCGGCCCCCTCGATCACCTGATCGGGGACCGTCTCGCGTACCACGACGCCGGTGATCTGTGCGACGACGTCGTTCAGGCTCTCGATGTGCTGGATGTTGCACGTGGTCCAGACATCGATGCCTGCATCGAGCAGCTCCACGACATCCTGCCAGCGCTTGGCATGCCGCGAGCCCGGCGCATTGGTATGGGCGAGTTCGTCGATCAGCAGCAGCGCAGGATGCTGCGCAAGCGCGGCATCGAGATCGAACTCCTCGATCGTCACGCCGCGATGCTGACGGAGCACGCGCGGCAGCATCGGGAGCCCCTCGAGCAGTCGCGCGGTGTCCGCGCGCCCGTGCGTCTCCACGACGCCCACGACGACTGCCAGCCCCGCACGATGTGCGAGATGGGCCGCCTCGAGCATCGTGAAGGTCTTGCCGACACCGGGGGCCGCGCCAAGGAATACCTTGAGGCGGCCGCGTGTGGCACGGGCCGCCTCATCGGTGACGCGCTCGAGGAGCGCGTCAGGATCGGGACGCGCCCGGTCCGCCATCGTGACGTCGCCTGGAGGACACGCCGGTCATCGCACCCGATGCTCGGCGCGCAACGCCAGCGACGTGGTCACCGTCACGTTGTCGCGCGTCGGTCGCGCGCCGGCGCCCGACGGAAAGACACGCTGGTCCGCGCGCACATAGCGCGCCTCCACGCGCCAGAGCGCCCCGCCGGGAATGCGCACGTCGATCCCGGTCGAGCCACCCGAGAACATCGGCCCGCCGAGCCCCTCCCCGAGCGGAATGAGCACACCGCGCGGATCGCCGTAGCGCTCCGTGCGCAGCGAGAGCGATACGGCATCGCTCAGCCGCTGCCGACCGATCGCCGTCACCGACCACCAGCGACGGGATGGCTCCTCGCGGCCGTCTTCGAGACCGCCGTCGGCCGTCAGCCACAGCTCGGTCCCCGCGCGTGGCGTGAGCTTTGCAAGCAGTTGGCCGAACTGGCGCGCGCGCGCGCCACCGCCGCGCGGCTGCTCTTCGCCGATGAAGGTCGACGCGCCAAGCGCCAGGCGATCGCTCGCAGCGACATCCACGCGCGCGACAAGCGCCTTGCCGGCGTTGCGCTCACTGATGATCTGCCAGCCATTGACCACCTGCATCGTGGCGGTGACGCGTGAGACCGGCTGCCATGTCGCACGGACGCCGCTCAAGTAGTACGGGGTATAGTCGGCCGTGAAAGACCGGGTGTACGTCGGATTGTCGCTGCTGATCCAGCTCTCGAAGCCGACGGGTGAAAAGAAGATGCCGCCGTCGATCCACAGGGTCTGCGCAGCCTGCACACCCACGTACGCTTCCTGGATGTGCTGCGAGACGCTCGGTCCGCTGATCGCCCCGTCGGCCGGCTCCGAGGCATAGTTGGACTGCACCGATGTCCCGGCCTGTGCCGTGAAGCGCGCGCGGACGCGCGCCTGCTCGACGCCGAGCGACAGATGCGCGAGGTTCACGTTGAACTCGTTGTGTCGCACGGCCTGCGTGGTGAACGCACGATCGGGCGGTGCCGGCCGGTTGCGATCCCACGCAAAGTAGCCGTCGACGAAGACGCCGAGCGTGAGCACGGGGGTACTGTCGCGCGGTACCGCTTGCGCGGACAACGCACGCGGCAGGGCAACGGCGGACACGATGAGCGCGGTGGTGCAGATCGAACGCATGGGACTCGGATCGAAGAGGCGTGGCGCATCGCGCCGCGCGGGAGAATTACGGACGCTCGGCGTCGAGCGCGAGGTTGACGGCGAGCACGTGCACACGTGCATCCCCGACGACGCCCAGCCACGGGCGCTCCGTGTGCTGGTCGATGATCGCCTGCACCCGCTCGCGCGAGACACCACGGGCCGCGGCAATGCGCGCCACCTGCCACCGCGCCGACGCTGGCGAGATGTCGGGGTCGAGACCACTCCCCGAGGCCGTCACCAGATCGACGGGGATGGGGTCGCCGGGTGCGGACAGCCCGACCGCCGTGTAGCTCGCCCGGAGCGTCGCCACGCGTGCGCGCACCAGCGAATCGAGGACGGCACTCGTCGGGCCCAGGTTGGAGCCACTCGAGGCCGCAGCGTTGTACGCCGGCGTGGTCGCCGATGGTCGACCCCACAGGTAGCGGCCACTGGTGAAGGGCTGGCCGACCAGCCGGGAGCCCGCAATGCGACCATCGGTGCCGCGGATCGCGCTCCCGCTCGCCTGGCGCGGAAAGAGCAGGGATGCCACACCACCGACGACCGCCGGATAGACGATCCCGGTCACGACCGAGAAGACGAGACAGCAGACCAGCGCAGGACGCAGCAGTGCACGCATGCGAGGCTCCTAGACCAAACCGACGGCATGCAGGACGATGTCGATCGCCTTGATGCCGAGAAAGGGAATGACCAGCCCGCCGATGCCGTAGCGCAGCAGGTTGCGCTGCAGCAGCGCGGGTGCACCCAGCGGCTGGTACCGCACGCCGCGCAGGGCGAGCGGGACGAGTGCGACGATGATCAGCGCATTGAAGATGACCGCGCTGAGAATCGCGCCAGCCGGCGATGACAATCGCATCACGTCGAGGCGACCGAGCACCGGGTAGATGGGCGCGAACGCGGCGGGAATGATCGCGAAGTACTTCGCCACATCGTTGGCGAGGCTGAACGTGGTCAATGCCCCCCGCGTGATGAGCATCTGCTTTCCCGTCTCCACGATCTCGAGCAGCTTCGTCGGATTCGAATCGAGGTCGACCATGTTGCCGGCTTCCTTCGCGGCCTGCGTGCCACTCTGCATGGCGACGGCCACATCCGCTTGGGCGAGTGCCGGCGCGTCGTTGGTTCCGTCACCGGTCATCGCGACGAGGCGGCCGCCCTGCTGATACTGCCGGATGAGGGTGAGTTTGGATTCCGGTGTGGCCTGCGCGAGAAAGTCATCGACGCCGGCCTCCGCGGCGATCGCGGCGGCCGTCAGCGGATTGTCGCCGGTGATCATGACGGTCTTGATCCCCATGCGCCGCAGCTCGGCGAACCGTTCGCGAATGCCCCCCTTGACGATGTCCTTGAGGTGCACGGCGCCCAGCACGGTAGCGCCGTCGGTCACCAGCAGTGGCGTGCCGCCGCTCTGGCCGATTTCCGCGACCGTGGCCTCGACCGCCGCCGGCACGACACCACCGGCATCCTGCACCATGCGCGATACGGCGTCCGGCGCGCCCTTGCGAATGCGTCGACCATCGAGATCGACGCCACTCATGCGGGTCTGCGCCGTGAACGGCACGAACTGACCGCCCAGCGCCGCCACGGCGCGTTCACGCAACCCGTAGCGCTCCTTCGCGAGCACCACGATGCTGCGTCCCTCCGGCGTCTCATCCGCGAGCGATGCCAACTGCGCCGCTTCGGCGAGACGCTCGGCACCAATGCCCGGCGCCGGAAGAAACGCCGTCGCTTGCCGGTTGCCGAGCGTGATCGTTCCGGTCTTGTCCAACAGCAGCACATCCACGTCACCTGCAGCCTCCACTGCGCGTCCCGACGTCGCGATGACGTTCTGCCGGAGCATCCGATCCATTCCCGCGATGCCGATGGCGCTGAGCAAGCCGCCGATGGTCGTGGGAATGAGACAGACCAGCAGCGCCACCAGCACGGGCAGCGACGGGGGAGTCCCCTGCCCGGCGACGTCCACGGCGTGGCGCGCGAAGGGGAGCAGAGTGATCACGACGATGAGGAAGACGATCGTCAGTCCTGCAAGCAGGATGTCGAGCGCGATTTCGTTTGGCGTCTTCTGCCGGGCGGCCGCTTCGATGAGACCAATGATCCGATCGAGAAACGACTCGCCGGGATTGGCGGCGATGCGCACGACGATCCAGTCGGAGAGCACACGCGTGCCACCGGTGACGGCGCTGCGATCGCCGCCCGACTCGCGGATCACCGGCGCACTCTCGCCGGTGACCGCGCTCTCGTCGACCGAGGCGATCCCCTCGATGATTTCGCCATCGCCGGGAATGGTGTCGCCGGCGGACACGATCACGTGATCGCCTTTGCGGAGCGCAGTGGCCTGCACCACCTCGAAGCGCAGATGGTTCTCGGGCGAGTCGAGCTTCTTGGCCACGACATTCTGCCGAGCGGCCTTGAGCGCGTCTGCCTGTGCGCGGCCGCGGCCTTCGGCGAGCGCTTCGGCCAGGTTCGCGAAGTACACGGTGAACCAGAGCCAGCCGGCGATCGCCACGACGAACCCGGGATGTTCGGTGCGCGTCACGCCCGGCAGCGCGAGCAGCGTGGTGAACACCGCACCCGTCCATGTGACGAACATGACGGGATTCCGCAGCTGGTGACGTGGATCGAGCTTGGCAAACGCCGCGCGCAGCGCGGGAAGCATGAGGCGCCGATCGAGGAGGCGCGTGGGAAGGTCGGGTCGGGTCATGGTCCTCTCACCGCGCCGAGAGCTGTTCGGCAATCGGGCCCAGTGCCAGCGCCGGCAGGAACGTGAGGGCGCCCACCAGGACGATCGTGCCCACGACGAGCCCGACGAAGAGCGGCCCGTGAGTGGGCAGCGTCCCCGCGCCGACCGGAACGCGCGCCTTGCGTGCCATGGCCCCCGCAATCGCGAGCATCGGCACCATCACCCAGAAGCGCCCGATGATCATCGCCGCGCCGAGGAGCGTGTTGTAGAACGGCGAGTTCGCCGAGAGCCCGCCGAACGCTGACCCGTTGTTGTTGGCAGCGGACGATACGGCGTACAGCACTTCGCTGAAGCCGTGCGGTCCGCTGTTGAACACACCCGCGCGCCCCGCGGTGGTGCCGACGGCAAGCGCTCCCGCAAGCAGGACGACCGTGGCCGGCGCCAACACCGCGATCGACGCCATCTTCATCTCGAACGCCTCGACCTTCTTGCCGAGATACTCCGGTGTGCGCCCCACGAGGAGGCCGGCGACGAAGACGGCGATGAGGACGAAGGCGAGCAACCCGTAGAGGCCCGAGCCCACGCCACCGAAGACCACTTCTCCCAACTGCATCAGCCACATCGGAATCAGCCCACCGATGGGAGTGAACGAATCGTGCATCGCGTTGACGGAACCGTTGGAGGCGGCGGTGGTGGCGGTCGCCCAGATCGCGGACTGCGCGATGCCGAAGCGCACCTCTTTCCCTTCCATCTGTCCGCCCGGCGCATCCGGTCCGGCGTTCACGGCCACCCCGTCCTGCGCGAGCGCGGCTGTTGCGGTCGACTCGGCGGCGATGGTCATCGTGACCAGCGGCAGGAAGATCACGAACATCACCGCCAGCAGTGCCCACCCCTGTCGCCGATCGCCGACGAGATGGCCGAACGTCACGCACAGCGCGGCGGGAATCAGCAGGATCGCAAGTGATTCGAGCAGCGTCGCGAGCGGTGTCGGATTCTCGAGCGGGTGCGCCGAATTGACGTTGTAATAGCCGCCGCCGTTGGTGCCGAGTTGCTTGATGGCGAGCTGCGAGGCCACGGGCCCGACGGCGATCGTCTGCGTGGTCACCATGGTCGTATCGTCGATGCGCAATGGCTCGACGAGCGTCGCCGACACCGTGCCACGCGCCGTCTGCGGCACCCCTTGCCAGACCAGCAGCAGCGCCAGCACGAGCGAGAGCGGCAGCAGCACGTACAGCGTGCCGCGTACGAGATCGGCCCAGAAGTTGCCAATCGTCGACGCGCGCTCGCGCGAAAAGCCGCGGATGAGCGCGACCAGTACGGCGAGGCCGGTTGCGGCAGAGAGGAAGTTCTGCACGCCGAGACCGAACATCTGGCTCAGATGGCTCATCGTCGACTCGCCACCGTAGGCTTGCCAGTTCGTGTTGGTCACGAAGCTGATCGCCGTGTTCATGGCCAGGTCGGGCGCGACCGCACCGAGCGCGTTGGGGTTCAACGGCAGCACCCCCTGCGTCCGCAGCAACAGATACAACAGGACGTAGCCAATCGCCGAGAAGACGAGGGCGGCAGTGGCATAGCCGGACCACGTCATCTCGCGCGCCGGATCGACGCCCATCGCGCGATACACGCCGCGTTCGATCGGACCGAAGACGCGCGCGAGCAGGTGCCGGTCCCCGCGCGCCACGCGCGCGAGATAGCCGCCGAGCGGCACCGCGCCTGCCGCCAGCAGGGCGACGAAGACGAGCAGCTCGAGAACGCTCTTCCCGGTCATTGGAAGCGCTCCGGTGCCAGCAGCGCGACCAGCAGGTAGACGAGCAGGACGGCGGCGAGGATGGCCGCGAGCGTGGTCATGCGG
The DNA here is from genome assembly GCA_025453745.1 of Gemmatimonadaceae bacterium. Lineage (GTDB taxonomy): Bacteria > Gemmatimonadota > Gemmatimonadetes > Gemmatimonadales > Gemmatimonadaceae > JALOPS01. The sequence goes on along the minus strand of JALOPS010000047.1, from coordinate 5,796 downwards.
CCGGGCGGTCGAGCTGCACAAGCAGTCGGAGCAGCCCCACCGTGAGGAGGGCCAGCACGACGGCAACACCGATGGAGATCAGGTCGGACATGCGATCGGGGAGAAGGACAGCTCCACGATCGGGATTTCCGCATCAGGGCGGTGTGAGTCTGCGCGCGGGGGCCGTCAGGATTCTGTCAGGATCGCTCGCGCCGCCTGGCACCAGGGTCAGCGATAGCGCGTGTCCACCGGCGTCGTCGCCACCTGCACCAGAAAGCGCGCGATGCGCGCGGCGACATCCTCGAGATGCGCCGCACCGGCTGCCGCCGTCGCGCCGCGCGGATCACCGACGCCGGTATCGGCGCTGATTGTACTCCACGGCCGCGGCGTCCACGCCCACCCTTCGCGCATCGCATCGAACACCGAGCGCCGCTCTGTTCCGTCACCGGCCTCCTCGAGCGGCCGCACGAGTGCCGGGGCGATATGCAGCATCGCGCCCGTCTCGAGCGCACCCGCATGATCACCGGGCTCCGCGAAGTGTGCGCGTGGTGTGCCCGCCTTCCACCAGTCGAGTGCATAGAACGTCAGCGGATCGTGCACCGGCTGCAGCTCGCGGATGATCGCCTTGAATTCGTTGCCGCCGTGGCTGTTGAGGATCACGAGGCTCGCGATGCCGTGCGGCGCCACCGACGTCGCGATGTCGTGCAGCACCGCGCGCTGCGTGCTCGGCATCATGTTGATGCAGTGCGCAATGTCGCGTTGCGTGGTCTGCACGCCAAAGGGAATGGCCGGCAGCACGAGCACGCGGGCCCCTGCCGCCCACGCGGTGGCGGCCGCACGATCCGCGAGCCACGACGCCTGGTACGTGTCGGTGCCGTAGGGCAGATGCGTATTGTGCGCCTCGGTGGCGCCCCACGGCAGCACGGCGATGGTGTAGCCCGCCGAGCGCACCGTGGGCCAATGCGCGTCGGCCAGGCGCCACGGATGCGCGCTCGAACCACCGCCCGCGGTCGACACGCTCAGAATTGCGAGAACGCGCGCGGTGTCACGCGACCCGGATTGCCCACATAGGCCCAGCGCACGTTCTTCATGTATGTGCGCGAGACGCGTTGAATGTCCTGTGGCGTGATGGAACGCAGCGTCTGCACGAAACTCGCCGCCTTGCGATAGTCGCCCTCGTAGAGCGCTGCACGGGCCAGGAGATCGGCCTGCTCGGCGTTGGTTTCGTTGTCGAGGTAGTACTCCACGATGAACCCGCGCACGAGCCGTTCGAGCGACTCCGGCGTGATGGTGCCGCTCTGCAGTGCGCGGATCTCCTGTCGCATCAGGTCGAGCACCGTGTTGGGCTCCACCGTGGTCACGTAGAGTCCGCCCGAGGCCACGCCGTGCTCGAGGAAGGGCGAGTTCACCGAGTAGGTGAGGTTGCGCTTGCTGCGCACTTCACTGAACAGGCGACCGCTCAGGATCGCCGTCGCGAATCGAAGCGCGTGATAGTCCGCGGTGCCGGCGCGCGGGCCGGCAAAGAGCCCCTTGATGTAGTTGGTGGGCAATTCGCGACGTGCGTAGGTCACGGCGGTCGGCAACGCCGGCAGCGAGTCGGGAAGTGTCCATTGGTAGCTGCCTGTCGGCAGCGTGGCCAACGACGCGCGCAGCATGCGCTCGACCTTCGCGCGCGTGATGTTGCCGACGACCACCATGAGCATCCGTGACGTGACGAACTGCTCCTTGTGGAACTGCACGAGCTGTGCGCGGGTCAGCCGCGCCAGCGACGCGTCGGTGCCAAGGGGCTCCACGCCGTAGGAGTGCCCGACGAACGCCATGCTGTCGACCAAGTGATCGAGCAGTGCCTCCGGCGAGTCGTTGCGCTGCTGCACGGCGGTCACGAGCTGCTCGCGGACGAACTCCACGTCCGCCGAGTCGAGTCGGGGGCGCATGATGCGATCGGCGAAGATCGCGAAGGTGGAATCGATCGTGCGCGTCGTCGCGCGGAGTCCGACGACGGTCCAGTCGAGCGCCGGGTTGACCCCGATCGCCGTGCCGAGCGACGCCATCTTCTGGCGGAGCGCGGCCTTGGGGTAGCGCTGCGTGCCCCGTTCGCTGATTTCGAGCAGGAAGGGCTCGATGCCGGCGGTCGCCGGCGTCACGAGCCGCGTGCCACCGAGCAGGTAGAGATTGGCCGCGATGACGTCGTTGGAGGTGACGTGGCGGAGCAGGACGCGGAGCGAGCCGACGGTGAAGGATTCGGTGGTGGTGTCGATGCCGACGGCGACGCCGGTGCGGACTGGAGGTGGCGCGCTCGCGGACGAACGCGTGGCCGTGGGCTGCGCGTGGGCATGGGCAGCGGTGAGGAGCAGTGCGAGTAGAGTCGTCCTGAGCGAGGGGCGAAGCCCCGCCTCCACCGTCGTCCTGAGCGAGGGGCGCAGCCCCGCTTCCCCCGTCGTCCTGAGCGAGGGGCGAAGCCCCGAGTCGAAGGACCCCCGAGCACCGCGCACCAGCATCTTCGTCTCTGCGTCGCACACCGACATCTGCACGTCCGAGCTCCGCCGCGAACGGTGCTGCGCACCGTCGCGAGGTCCTTCGACTCCGCGGCCTGCGGCCGCTACGCTCAGGACACGACGAAGGGCCGCGCCGCTCAGGACACCCCACATCGTCCCGCTCACGGCACCTTCCCCGCCGCGCCCTGCCCGAAGACCGGCACCTCCAGCTCACGCTCGGTCAGCGCGATCCGCTTCCGCGTCTCCGGCGACACCAGCACGCTCACCACACGCGGCTTCCCCTTGATGTACGTCGTCGCGTATCGCACCAGATCGGTCACGCGCTGTTGCGCCATGTTGTCCACGTAGCCCATGAAGTAGTCGAGCGAGCTCACCGTCCACCAGAACCCGATCGTGTGCGCGATCTCGCTCGCCTTCTCGATGCCGAACGCGCTCGACACCGCGCGCTGCGCCTTCGTCGCCTCGAGCTCCGTCGGCGAGAAGTACGACGGATCGGTGAAGCGCGCGATCTCGCGATCGAGCGCGGCGAGCGCCGGGCGCAGCTTCTCTGGCGTCGTCTGCCCACTGATCGAGATCGGGCCGACCTGATTGAGTGTGTAGTAGTTCACGCCCACCGCGAGCCAGAGCCCACTATCCACGAGATTCTTCTGGAACGTGCTCCCCGGCGTGTTGAGCACATCGCTGAACACGTCCGCCGCATACGTCGCCGCCGGGTCCTTCCCCACGCTCGGCCCCTGCCACTGCACGAGCACGGCGACGGTGTTGGAGATCGGCGCCTCACTCACGACGGCCGCGTTCTTCGTCAGCGCGGGAATCGGCGGAATCGGATCGGCAACAAAGGGGTCGGCCCCGCGCGGCCAGTCGCCAAACGCCTTCTCGGCGAGCGCAAACACCTGCTTGGGGTCCACATCGCCGGTGACGATCAGCACGCAGTTGTTGGGCACATAGTACTTGCGCTGAATCGTGCGCATCTGCTCTGGCGTGACCTTGAGGATCACGTCCCGGTCGCCGATGGTGTTCTTTCGGCTGTATTGCCCGGGGTAGAGCAACTCGGTGGAGCGCTGCATGAGCTGGAAGCCCGGGCTCGACTCGTTTTCGTCGTACTCGCCGATGACTACCTGCTTTTCGCGTGCGAGTTCATCCGGACGGAACGCCGGCGTGCGCAGCGCGGCAGCCATGAAGGCGATGCCGCCGGCGAGCGAGTCGGCCGGCAGCGTCAGGTAGTAGTTGACGCGCTCTTCCTGGGTGGTGCCGTTGAACCGCGCGCCCAGTTCGCTGGTCCGGTCGGTGAAGTCGTCGGGCTCGGGATACGACGCGTTGGCCTTGAAGAACATGTGCTCGTACATGTGCGCGAGCCCCGCGTACTCGGGGGTCTGCGTGTACGCGCCGTTCTTGACGTTGATCTCGATCGTCGCCAGCGGCACGGAGTGGGCCTCGACGACGATCACTTCGAGCCCGTTGGCGAGGACGGTGCGCTGGATGCGCTTTTCGAGCTCGGCGCGCGACTGCGCGCGCGCGAGTGCGGGCGCCAGCGCGAGCGCCCCAGCAATGGCGAGCGCGATCACCATGCTCGCACGTCGCTCACGAGCACCACGAAGAAACGTCAGCACCTTGGCAAACCGGACGGGGGACGGGAATCTTGTGGGGATGGCCCTGGCGACCTCCCCAACCGCACTCGACACGCTGGCCGAGTCGCTGCGCGCCGCCGGCATCCCGGCGACGTCACTCAAGCGTAACGAGCCACTCGCCCCCTACACCACCTTTCGGATCGGGGGTCCGGCCGATCTGTTCGTCGAGGTGACCTCGGCGGACCAATTGGCCGCCGCCGTGACGGCGGCACGCGACGCCGGGACGCCGTGGTTCCTGCTCGGCCTCGGGGCCAACATCCTCGTGGGCGACCGGGGGTTCCGCGGCGTGGTGATCCGCAACCTGGCCGCCGCCCACCGCATGGGCGACGATGGCCGCCTCTGGACGGAGAGCGGCGCCGTCATGCGCCCGATCATCCTCGAGACGGTCAACGCAGGGTGGAGTGGGCTCGAGCACTACATCGGCATTCCGAGCACGGTCGGCGGGGCGATCTGGCAGAATCTGCACTTCCTGAGCCCCGCGCCCGCGCGCGAGCGCACGATGTTCATCGCCGAGGTGTTCGTGCATTGCGACATCCTGGGCGAAGACGGCGTGCGCCGCACAGTGAATGCCGACTACGTGCAGTTCGGCTACGACGACACCGTCTTTCATCATCGTCGCGACATCGTGCTGGCGGCGACGTTTCAACTGGAGCGCGCCGACCCCGCCGCGTTGCACCGCATTCTGCAGGAAAATCTGAGCTGGCGAGGCGCGCGGCATCCGTGGCTCGAGGTGCATCCGAGTGCGGGCTCGATCTTCAAGAAAATCGAAGGGGTGGGCGCCGGTCGCCTCATCGACGACTGCGGGCTCAAGGGCTTCCGTGTCGGGGGCGCACAGATCTCGCACATCCATGCGAACATCATGGTCAACCTCGGCGGGGCGACGGCGGCCGACGTGCGCACGTTGATTCGCACGGCGCAGGACGCGGTGCGGACCAAGCACGGGCACGCGCTCGAAGTCGAGATCGGCTTCATCGGGGAGTTCTGACGCATGCGCATCCTGCTCGTGCGTCACGCCATCGCGGAGGATCGCGACACCTTCGTGCTCACCGGCAAGCACGATGATGCGCGACCGCTGACGCCGCGCGGCGATCGCCGCATGCGCCGCGCGGTGCGCGGGTTGCAACTGCTCGTGCCGCGCATCGACATCGTGGCGACGAGCCCACTCGTGCGTGCGCAGCAGACCGCGTCGATTCTCGTGCGCAGCTATGGCGACGTGCCGAGTGCGGAGGTGCTGCGCCCACTCGTGCCGGGCGGCAGCGTGGACGACATCGATCGGTGGCTCGAGGCCAAGCGCGCGCAGTGGCGCGAAGCGGCGGCGATCGCGGTCGTCGCGCTCGTGGGCCACGAGCCGGAGCTGGGTCAGCTCGCGACGCGGTGGCTCGCGGGCGTACCGGGCGGGTGGCTGCCGATCAAGAAGGGGGGGATCGTGGCGATCGATTTTGCGGATCGCGTGGCGGAGGGGAAGGGACGGCTGGTGTGGGCGCTGTCGCCGCGGGTGTTGATGGAGATGCGGGACGCGGCATCCGGCGCGTAGCGCGTCGCCGCCAGCCGCGTCACGCCGACACGGGCGGTCGCAGCCGACGCAACATTGCCCGGTGACGCCGCTGCAGTTCGGTATCGGCGCTCCCGTCACCGTCCGCTGCGTCGCGCCACGACTGCCCGGCGAGTATGCGCTGCGTGGGCGACGCATCGCC
>JALOPS010000046.1 GCA_025453745.1 Gemmatimonadaceae bacterium | reverse complement strand
CCAGCGCAAAGAGCAGCGTGAAGAGCGGCAGCAGCGCGGTGGGCGGAATGGCGCGCAGAAAGTCGATGGTCGGCGACAGCAGCGCATCGAGTCGCGCCGAACGCCCGATGGCCAGGCCGAGCGGCGCGCCAAGGCACACCGCGATCACGAAGCCGAGTCCGGCGCGACGCACGGTCGCGCCTGCATGCGCGAGGAGTGGGCCGTCGACGATGCCGTCGCGCAGTGCGCGCGCGACGGCGGCGGGTGACGGTACGAACAGCGCGTCGACGCGACCGACGGTCGTCACGAGGGCCCAGAGCAGGACGAGCACGGTGGGCACCAGGGCGGCTCGCACAATGCGCGTGACGTTCACGCGGTGATCACCGTGTGCGCGACGGCGTCGAGCAACGCAGTGCGCACGCGCGCCAGCTCCGGTGTCGCGATATCCAGGACGGTGCGCGTGTCGCCATGTGGAACCTCGAGCGTCGCCACCACGCGCCCGGGGCGCGGCGAGAGCACGACCACCCGATCGGCCAGCAGCACGGCGAGATCGGGGTCGTGTGTGACGCAGCAGACCGCGACGCCATCGGTGCGACAGAGCGTGCGCGTCTGATGGGCAAACTGCAGCGCGCTCCGATAGTCGACGTTGGTGAAGGGCTCGTCGAGCAGCAGGAGCGACGGCGCGAGCATCAACGCGCGCGCGATCGCCACGCGCTGGAGCTGCCCGCCCGAGAGCGTATACGGATACGCCGATGCAACATCGCTCAGGCCGACGCGTGCGAGCATCGCCTGCACCGCGGTGTGCACGACGGCGGGTGCGTCACCACGGGCCTCGAGCGGCAGCGCGACGTTGCCGGTCACCGTGCGCCACGGCAGCAACGTGTCGGCATGCCGCTGAAAGACATAGCCCACTCGCGCGTCGCGCGCGCGTGTCACGCGACCGGTATCCGCACTCGTACGTCCCGCGGCGATGTCGAGCAGCGTCGTCTTGCCGCAGCCGTTGGGGCCGAAGAGCACGACGCATTCGCCGGCGCGCACCTGCACCGACACTCCATCGAGCACCGGTGACGGACTGCCGCCGTCGGCGCCGGGCCAGGACTTCGTGACGTCGTCGAGCGCGAGCAGCGTCAGCGGGTGACGCCTCGCCAGACGATCGAACCTGTTGCGATGGCTCGCGGCAGTTCGCCAACAGACGCGAGCAGCTCAGCGTACCGCGAGAGGGCGATGGTGTCGATGGCCGTACTCGGTACCATCGCCGGCAGCGCAACACGTGCGGCGACGATGCTGTCGAGTGGCAGCCGCGTGCGAAGAATCGTGCGCGCCGAATCCGGATGTGCGAGCACCCAGGCGAAGGCTTTGTCCATCGCACGCACGAGGGCGGCGGCGCGCGCGGGATCGCGTGCGGCGAATGGCGCCGACAGCACCGCGACACCCTGCGGATTCGGCGAGAGCAGCGCGGCGTACACCGATGGCACCAGCACGCGCACACTGCCGGTGAGCTGAGCGATGGTGGTGATGGGTTCGTACGCGTGCAGGACGTCGATGCGTCCGGCGCTGAGCGCGGCGAGCTGTTGCGGCGGCGGGAGCGGCACCAGCGTCACCGTGGTCGTGTCCACGCGTTGTGTCGCGAGCCACCGCATCAGCAGGCGAGACGCCGTCGTGCCGGGAAACACGCCGATGCGCGCGCCAGCGATCGCGCGCACGTCGCGACGCGTGCTGCTCGCGGGTACGAGCAGGGCGTCGAATGGATGCGCCTCGTCGACGATGCTGGTGCTGGTCAGTTGCACACGGCCGGGCGACGCGGCTTCGAGCGCGAGTACGGGTGCGGCGGAGAGCGCGGGGACGAAGTCCACCTGACCCGCGGCGAGCGCATTGACGAGCTGATTGCTCGTTCCCGCAACCTCTGCGGTGACGCTCACCCCTTCGTCGCGGAAGTAGCCCTTGGATTCGGCGACGAAGTAGGGAAGCGTGGCGACGAACGAGAGGTACCCGATGCGAACGGGGGCGGTCGTCGCGGTGGCAACCGCGGAATCGCGTGCGGCAGTCGCGGATGTGGCAGGGCCCGCATCGCGAGACCGGCGGGTCAGCGCGATGCCCAGCGGACCGACAACGAGCGCGAGCAGGACGGCGACGCGTCGTCGCCGGGAGAGTCGAGGCATGCCGTCAGTGCGGGAGATCCCACGTGTGGACCGGATCGCCGTGCGCGGCGCGCGCGACGTAGGCCAATACCAATTGGCGCAATGCCGCGTCGCGCGCAACTCCCGGCGCCTCGAGCCGGGCGAGCGCGTGCCGTTGCCACCGTGCACCGGTGAGCCCGCCGGCGACGCGTGCGGCGATGATGTCCAGGAGCGTTCGCGCTTCCTCGTCGTCGACGCCGAGGCGTGCGAGGCCGTCGGCCGCGACGGGGAGCAGGGTGTCCACCAGCTCGCGGACGCCATGTTCACGCGGTGACGGTGGTGCGTCGGCGGGCCAGAGCAACCGCGCGTCCAGTCCGTCGCGTGCGGCGCGATAGAAGTTGGTCTCCGCCACACTGAACGGAATCGCGTCGATCACCCAGTCGATGGGTGGATCCGCGCGCGTCGCCAGCCCGACCGTCAGGCCGAGCAGGAAGGCGGCGTTGGCCATCATGTCGATGGGTGTCGGCCCGGCGGGGAGCGCGCGCATCTCGATGCGCAGATGGCCGTCGTCGTGCGGATCGTAGATCGCACGATTCCACCGCCACACCGTGCCCGCGTGCAGGCGCAGCTCGCGGAGTGCGGGCACGGCGCCCTCGCGCCACGGCTCATCCGTGCAGATGGGCATGATCGGCGCGAAGAACGCGACGGCTTCGGCAAACGGTTCGGCGATGCCGTGCCGCATCCAACCATGTCCGAACGCCACGCGCGTGGGGTAATGCCACGCCAGTTCGTCGGGCGTGCGCATGTCCATCACCTTCTTGAAGAGCGCGATGCGCGTTTCGTCCCAGAGATGATGGCCGAGGAAGAGCGGTGAATTGCCCGCGACCGCGAGCGCAACCGCCGTGGCGAGTTGCGCCGCGTTGTAGTGGTCCGCGTAACGCGAGGGCGGCACGCGGAGGTGCACCTGGAACGAGGTATTCGCGCCTTCGAGCGAGACATCGTTGCAGGTGAACGCGAGCGGCTCACGACCGGCGAGGCGCACGGTGATCGGTTCGGGGCGCAGGCGATGCAGCCCAGCGGCGAGTGCGCGATAGCGCGGGAGGTCGGTGAGGTTGTCGGGGCCCAAGTCCTCGCGTGTGATCGACGGGAGGATGCCGACCGTGGTGACGTGGGCCGCTCGCGCGTGCGCGTGTGCGTTGACGGCGGCGAGCGCGCGCGTCATCTCTTCGCGCATTGCCGTGAAGGGGCGACCGGCGGCGGGGACTGGGGAGAGATTGTACTCGAGATTGAACCGGTCGATCTCGAAGGTGAGGTGCGGATCGGCGACGGCGGTCAGCAGTTCGCGATTGATGGGGGCGGGGGCACCGGCGGCGTCGGCGATGGCGAGTTCGAGTTCGGCGCCAAGCGTGGGTGGGCCTTCGCCAAAGCCCGGCGTCGCGATGACCTCGCGCAGCGTGCGTAGTTGCGCGTGCAGGCGCTCGCTGAAGCGGGCGTACTCCTCGGGGCTGAACGTGTCGGTGGCAATCGCCTGGGCCATGGCCCCTCCCTGAGCTCGGCGGGCAGTGGCTCACGATGGGGGTGGGGGCGATGCCGAGTGAGGGGCGCGTCCGGTCGCGGGGAGGGGGAATCCCTGAAGCGGGGGCGTCGTGTGTAGCGCGGACCCGTGTGCTGAGCGAAGCGCGGCAGAGCCGCGCGGAGTCGAAGCACCGCCCGACGGCGCCGTCATCCTGAGCGAGTGGCGCAGCCACGAGTCGACGGGGCGCCCGTTCGGGGAAGTGTCGGCGGTGCGAGCCCGGCCGCGAACGGCGCCTCCTTCGCTTCGCCGCTATGCGGCTCGCTCCGGATGACGGCGCCGTCGCGAGGCGCTTCGACTCGTGACTGCGTCACTCGCTCAGCGAACGGCAGGAGCCACTCGCTCCGCGCACGGCAGGAGCCTCTCGCTCCGCGCGCGCCGGGGGCGACGCTACAGCAACCGCTGGTCAAAGACGAACGGGCGTTCCGATCGCACCCGAACGCGCGGCATTGCGGGGTGCGCAGGATTGATCAGCACGTTCGCCTCCTCCGGCACGATCGCCGACGGCACGGCCATCCAGAGAAAGGTCCCGTCCTCGAGCCACAACGTACCCAACTCGGCCTGCCACTCCGGCGCCGGATATGCGCGCCAGTCACCGCTCGGAAACTGCGCGGGATCCACACGCGTCCCGTCGCCACGACGCTCGGGCACCTCGATTTCCATGGCGATCAGGTCGGTCGGGACGTCGCGCGGTTCGAGATGGTCGATGTATTCGAGCTCCGCGAGCGAGAGCGTTGCCGACGCGTAGACCACGGCCCGGCCCTCGGGATTCCATCGACCGCCATAGAGTCGCGCTCCCTCGCCGTCGAGCGCGCGATGCGCCTGACGCGCAATACGCCACACGATCACGAGAGATCGCGCCTCAACTGTAGACGCCGTGCTCGATGCGACCCAAGGCCCGCTCCACGAGTCGTGCGCCGGCGTCGGAATCCAGCAGGGCCATGGGCGCGAGTCCACGCAGCGATCGGTTGGGCGTGCGCAGCCATCGGGCGCCGCGCTCCGCGTCACCGAGCGCTTCGGTGGCTCGCACGATCAGGCGTGCGGTCCGCAGGAGGCGATCGGACTCGACAACGGTGAGCGGTGCGTGCAGTTCGAGCCGACGATCGAGCGTACGGCGGGGGATCACCAGCGCATGGAGTTCGGCGGCGGAGAGCAGCCCCCGTTCGACCATCCCGGTGGCGGCCTCGGCGGCGATGCCTTCGCTGGCGGCGGCGGCGAGGTCGAACTCGGAGCGGACCTCGGTGCGGAGCACGCGGGCGCCGCCCAGCGCGGCGGCGACGGCTTCGGCGGACATGGGACCTCGTGGCGAAGTGGCCTAGAAAAGCTTGCCAAATGCCCGACTGCCGGCAAGTGGCGTGGTACCGGTGGCCATTTGGCGAGCTGCCCGAGGTGGGGGTGACGTGGAGCCCCCACATGGTGATCCGCCGTGTGCTGAGCGGAGCGCGGCAGAGCCGTGCGGAGTCGAAGCACCTCCCGACGGGCGCGTCACCCTGAGCGAGCGGCGCAGCCGCAAGTCGAAGGGGCGCCCGTTCGGGGAAGTGTCGGCGGTGCGAGCCCGGCCGCGAACGGCGCCTCCGTCGCTTCGCCGCTATGCGGCTCGCTCCGGATGGCGGCGCCGTCGCGAGGCGCTTCGACTCGTGGCTGCGCCACTCGCTCAGCGCACGACGAGACCGCCGCGAACGGCGCGGTGCGCCGTCGCGCGGCCCTTCGACGGCGGGCCGCTACGCGACCCGCCGCTCAGGGAACGACGGCGACCCGCCGCTCAGGGAACGACGGCGACCCGCCGCTCAGGGAACGACGGCGACCCGCCGCTCAGGGAACGACGGCAGCCCGCCGCTCAGGGAACGACAACCGCTCACATCACCGACTTCACCACCTGCCGCGGCTTGGGCACGATCGGATCGAGCTTCTTCCCCTTGAGCGCCTCGTTCAACGCCGGCAACTGCTTCTCGAGAATCTCCTCGAACTTCTTCGCCGAGACGCGGAAGTCCTGATCGAGCACGATCCGCCGCGTGAGCTGCGACTTGGTCGGCAGTCCATCGAAGCTGTTCACGTTGCCGTACAGGTCGCCGATCTTCTCGCGCAGCTTCTCCTCGCCGGTGATCGCGCCACCCGCCTCCTTCACCGACGTCAACTCCCCGCGTACCCCATCGAGCGAGGTCGAGAAGCGCTCGGCCATCGCGCGCACGCGATCCTTCACCGGCAGCTTCCCGATCCGATCGCCCGCCTGATCGCGCGCGTCGATCAGCGACTCGGTCGTCACCGTCAGCTCGCCCATGAGATCGGCGAGTCGCACGGCCTCCTGATACTGCTGCGCGCGCTCGGCGACCGTGTGCGTGGTGCGCGGATCCGGCTGAATGACGAGCGGCGCGGTCAGCGTGTCGGTGTTGCGGATCAGTCGCACCGTGTAGCGCCCCGGTGGCACCTTGGGTCCCACCAGCGCGCCGAAGTTGAGCACGAGTCCCGCCGCTGCCGGCGGTGACTTGGGCGCATCGAGCCGCATCGCCCAGCCAATGCGATTGATCCCCTTGCGCTTGGACCCCGCCACGGTCGACAGCACGCGACCCGCCGAGTCGATGAACTGCACCTTGAGCTCGCCGCGGAGATGCCGCGTGCGCAGGTAGTACGACACCTGCGCGTCTTCCGGTGCGGACGGGCCGGCGAAGGTCGCATTCCCCCATTCGCCGCCGTCGCTGACCTGCGTGAACGGCGCCTGCACCGTCGGTCGGCCGGGAAGCAACGCCGTCTCGCGCGCGAGCGTCGCGACCGTCAGCGCACGCAACGGCGTGAGATCGTCGAAGATCCAGATGCCGCGCCCGTGCGTGGCCACCACCAGATCGTGATCGCGCGGATGCACCACGAGATCGCGCACCGGCACCGGCGGGAAGTCGCTCCCCGCGTAGCGCGCCCAGCTCTTCCCGTCATCGATCGAGAAGAAGAGGCCGAATTCCGTGCCGGCAAAGAGCAGCGATGGATTCACGAGATCCTGCCGCACGACATGCGCGAAGCCCGTGAGTTCGCCACCGAGCAACGGGGTCCACGTCACACCGTAGTCGGCCGTCTTGTAGATCCACGGCTTCTGGTCGCCCATCATGTGTCCGTCAAACGTCGCGTACGCCACCGATGGATCGTGCGCGGACGCCTCGATGGACGACACCCACGTCCCGCGTGGCAGCCCGGCCTTCCAGACGTTGGCCGCGACGTTCGTCCACGTGGCGCCGCCATCGCGCGTGAGCTGCACGTTGCCGTCGTCGGTCCCGACCCAGATGACTTTCGCGTCCTTCGGTGATTCGGCGATGGTGTAGATCGTCGTGTGCACCTCGGCCGACGTGTTGTCGACCGTCACGCCACCCGACTCGTCCTGCTGCTGCTTCTTCGGATCGTTGGTGGTCAGATCGGGGGAGAGCCGCTGCCACGAGGTGCCCTTGTCGCTCGAACGCCAGAGGAATTGCGAACCCACGTAGAGTGTGCCCTTCGCGTTGGGGCTCATCGCGACGGCGGTGTTCCAGTGCCAGCGATTGGCCGGCTGTCCCTGCTCTTCGAGCGGGGCGATCCAGCGCGTTTCGAGCGTCTTCACGTTCACGCGGCCGAGTCGGCCGCCCTGCCACTCGGTGTAGACCCAATCGGGATCGGTCGGATCGACGAACGACCAGAAGCCGTCGCCGCCCATCAGCGTGGTCCAGTGCCGGTTCTTCACGCCGCCCGGCGCGCTCGATGGCGCGATCCAGACGAGGTTGTCCTGCAGACCGCCCGTCACGCGATACGGGCGCTCCATGTCGACCGACACGTGATAGAACTGCGAGAACGGCAGCACGGCGAGCATGCGCATGTGCGCCCCGCGATCGAACGATTGATGGAGACCGCCGTCATCGCCGATGAGCAACTGATCGGGATCGTTCGCGTCGATCCAGAGCACGTGGTGATCGCCGTGCGCTGCACCGAGCACGGGCTGGAACGACTTGCCGGCATCGGTGGAGACGCCGAAGGTGTAGCCGGCCTTGTAGACGCGGTTCTCGTCCTTGGGGTCGACATACATGTTCGCGAAGTAGAACGGACGATCGGCAATGACGGTCGCCGTGCCCTGTTCCGTCCACGAGTCGCCGCCGTCGTTCGAGCGATAGAGCGCGGGGGCCTTCGACTCGAGCGTGGCGTAGACGACCTTGGGGTTCGAGGGCGCGACCGCGACGGCAAAGCGTCCCACGTCACCAGCGGGGAAGCCCTTGGTGAGCTGCTGCCACGTCGCACCGCCATCGCGCGAGCGAAAGAGTCCGGAGCCGGGCCCGCCGCTCGCGAAGCTCCACGGCGTGCGCCGGTGCTTCCACATCGCCGCGTAGAGCGCGCCATCACCACCGCGGCGGAGCATCGCGCAGCCGGTCTGCGGGTTGGCGCCCGCGAGCACCTTGCTCCACGTCTTGCCGCCATCGGTGGTCTTGTAGACGCCGCGCTCGTTGCTGTCGTGAAAGAGCGGGCCGAGCGCGCACACCCATGCCACGTCGCGATTGGCCGGATCGACGGCGATCGCCGCGATGCGCTCGGTCTGCTCGAGGCCGAGCTTGCTCCAGTTCTCGCCGCCGTCGGTGGTGCGATAGACGCCATCGCCCACGCTCACCGAGTTGCGCACCCACGGCTCACCCGTGCCGACCCAGACGGTCTTCGCATCGGCAGGGTGAATGGTGATGGTGCCGATCGACTGATTGTACTTGTCGAAGATCGGCTTGAACGTCGTGCCGCCGTCGATCGACTTCCACACACCGGAGGAGGCACCGCCGGCGTAGATGTGCAAGCGCCCGTCGATGCGCACGGCGTCGAGCGCGGCCACGCGGCCGCCCATCACTGCGGGGCCGATGGTGCGCGCGGGCAGGCCACTGATCACGTCGGTCGTGAACGGTGACGCGGGTGTTGTTGCGGACTGGGCGCGGGCGGCCATCGGCAGCGCGAGCGCCAATGCGACAACGGGCGCCGCACAGTGCGGCGCCCGGAGCGGACGAGCGAAACGAAGCGACATGATCAGTTGGCCTTCTTGGGCATCGTGAAGCGTGTCTTGTCGATGGGCGTGTTGGCTTCGTACTTCTCGATGGTCATGCGCTGGACACCAGGCGCGCCCTTGGCACCCTGCTCGATCGAGAAGGGCATTTGCGTGCCGTTGACATCGCGGTAGTCGCCGATGTTGGTGAAGGTCTCCATCTCCGTGCCCTGCATCTTCACCTTCTGCTCGTTGCGAATCTCGAGGTAGCTGTCGGCATCGAGGAAGACGATGCGCTCATCGCCGTTCTTGAGATTGACCTTGAGCTTCCACGCGTCGGAGCCCTCGACCTTGTCCTTGCCAAGCAGCGTGAGGGTGTGCCCCTTGGCCTTCCAGTCGACGAGCGCGCCGTCGAAGTCCGCGCCTTCGATGAACGACTTGGCCTGATCGTCCGGCATCACGTCGGGGTCCTTCTTCCCCTGGAAGGGGACGATGGCCCATGCGGTGGCGCCGTCGTAGGCCTGCACGGCGGTCATGCCCTGAATCGTGAACTCCATGCGCATGTTTGCCGGGCGGGTCTGCTCCATCGCGATCGGCGCTTCGATGCCGGGGCCGACTTCCATCTTGCCGACGGCCTTGAGCGACGTGATGGCCTTGAGCTTGGCCAGGCCGCCGCGCGCTTCGACGTACTTGGCGATGACGTCATCGACGGTCTGGGCCGGTGCGACGGCGGGGAGAGACAGCACCGCCGCGGCTGCCGCGGCGAAAAGCGAGCGACGCATCTGCAACACTCCAGGTGGGTGAAAGAGACGAGCGTCTGTACGATGGCGAACCGCGACGCGTTTCGGGACGCACGGGTGCGGGGTGTTCGCCATCGTGTTGCGGGAGCGGTTGGTGACGGGTGCTGGACATCCGGTCCGAACCGCAGTTGCCGGTCGGTCGAGCAATCGCCTTGTAGCATTCATCATGGCGACAGAACGCCGCCGCTATCGCCACTCCACACGGGTGATGCGACCGTCGCGACCAGCAAGCCAACAGATGGTGTTCGCGCACCCCACGCTCCAGTACGCGGGCGCGTCGAGCGACTGCCATCGGACGCCATCGTCAGCAGACCACATCGCACCGCCCGGACCGACGGCGACGGCCACGCTCGGCGCCGACGGCACATATGTAACGCCGTACACGGCGCCGGCGACGGTTGGCTCGCCGCCGAGCCGCCAGCTCCGCCCTCCGTCGCGTGTGAGGGCCACGCGCGGACCGGTTGCCGTGCCGCCAATCGCGCCGCCAACGGCGATGCCGACGAGCGTATCGCGCATCGCGATCGCTGTCGCGCCGGCGCCGTCACCTTGGACCAGCGGCAGCTCGACCGTCTCCCACAGCCGACCGGCCGTCGTGGTGCGATGCACGCGCGGCACGCGTCCGGCGCCTGTGACGATCCACCCGTGTCGCGCACCCCGAGTGATGGCGCACAAGCCGCTCGCGGCAAACGCGCCTTCGCTCCCCGCCGAGGGCGGCAGCAGCTCGCGCGCGACGCTCCAGTGCTCGCCATCGCGTGTGAGCGCGACGGGATTGCGCCCGTCGACCGCGTCGGAGAAGGCAAAGCCCTCCGTTGGCGAGAAAAACGCCAGGCAATCGTAGAAGCCTGTTGCATCCGCATTCACGAACTGCGTGCGCCACGTCGCGCCACCGTCGTCGGTGCGCACGATCGTCGATGCGGCTCCAGTGCCGGCCGACATCAGCACCACCGAGCGGCCGGAGAACGCGTGCAGATCGCGCCACTGCCGCGTGCTGTCGCCTGGCACGGGGACTCGGCGCCACTGTCGGCCGCCGTCGTGCGTGACGAGCAGCGTGTTGCGGTGGCCGCTGACCCACACGGTATCTGCGGACACGACGCTGACGGCTTGCAGCACCGTGGTCACGCCGGAGGGCTGCGGCGTGAGCAGGGGTTGCTGCGCGCGCGCGACGGGCGCGAGGCTCACGAGCAGTGCGCCCTGCAGCGCGCTGAGCGTGGTGGAACGCAGGGGTGATCGCATGCGGCTGACGGTGCACGCTCCCGCGCGTGGCAGCAAGCGGCGCCGGGACACTCGTGGTCGCGTCGCGACCGCGACTATCGTCCGATCGTCGGCACCTTCGCACGGCGCACACGCGGCACGACGGCGGCTGATTCGACATCCGCGACCTTCCTGGGCACACCGCGGACGTGTGTGATCTCGTGGCCTTCTCGGGCCAGGTGTCGGGCCTGCGCGGCCGCGCCGCCCGGGAGCTTCGTGAGCAGCGCGCCGTCATCGCGCACGACGCGCCACCACGGCATGAGTGCGCTCGCGCCGAGCAGCCGCTCCTCCTCGGCGGCATCGGCCGCGATGCGCAGGAAGATCCCCGTCGTGATCGGACAGGTGTAGTCGGCTGCAAAGCGCGTGGCGAGCTGCGCACGCAGCGTTCCGAAGCGAACGACGCGACCTTCGGGGACTCGCATCAGCAGCGCCTGTACTTCGCGAGGTGAGGCAATGAGCATGTCGCCGGCCGGAAATGCCGCACTCTTGGGCGTGCGGAGACGCTTGACGACCGGCGGCGCAGCGCGGTCGCGCTTCTCGACGGCAGAGCGGCGCGTCGTGCGCGCACGCGCAGGAGGTGGTGCCGCAGCTCGTGTGGTCATGGCGTCAGACGGACGAGGATTTCGGTGCGCAGTGCTTCCGGCGGCGTGTCCATCGGCGAGTTGAGATAGACCTCGATGATCGCGTCGGACGCCAGCTCCACACCGCGTCGCGGGAGTACCTGACCCAGCAAGCGTACGTACGCCACGTCGCTCTGGTCGTACGGGCCGATGTGCAGCGTGAGCGCGTAGTGCCCGGCAGGGAAGACGGCCAGTCGTGCGCCGCGCGGCAGCGACACCGCGGCGAGCGCTGCGGCCTGTGTGGGCGAGAGCGTGAGCGCCGCGTCGTAGCGCAGCCGATCGGCGGGAACGATCTCGGGATCGTCGTACACGAAGCCGAGGATGCGCGTGTGCGGGCCGAAGAGCCCATGCTGGCCGGCGAACCCGAGCAGCGCGGTCCATGTCTCGCTCGCGCCGTCGTACGCGCCCACATGTCGCCAGCACAGTACCGGCTGCTCGGGTTCCTGTCGCAGCGTGACGTCCACGTCACCCTCCCGTTGCGCCAGTGCCTGTTCACGATAGGCGGACGGCGGCATCGCGAAGCGGGCGCGGAACGCGCGCGTAAAGGCTTCGTGACTGCCGTAGCCGGAGTCGAAGGCGACCTGCGTCACGGTGGCGGTGCCGAATTTGAGCCGAAAGGCCGCGCGTTCGAGCCGTCGATCGCGGACGTATTCCATGACCGACTGGCCGACCATGCCGCGGAAGACGCGGTGGAAGTGATGCAGGGAAAAGCCGGCGAGGCTCGCCAGCGTGTCGGGGGTGAGGTCGTCATCGAGGTGCGCCTGGACGTGGTCCATGACGCGGAGGATGCGCTCCACCCACGGGGTGGCTGCGGCGGTCGCGGGCGTTGGGTCGTTCGCCGCGTCGTTCAAGGGGTCAGAGTCCTTGATCATGGTTCACGGGGTCAGAGGCCTTGGTCGCCGTTCAAGGGGTCAGAGTCCTTGATCGGGGCACGCGTGCAACCTGCGGGTCTCCCGTTGGCTACGCTTGATCGCGCGTGCTGGGCTGCGGCGGCAGGGCGTTCAAGGGGTCAGGGCGTTCAAGGGGTCAGAGTTCTTGAACGCTGTGCCAGGGGCCAGCGGCGTTGGTCCCGGTTCAAGGACTCTGACCCCTTGATCGGGTTCTGACCCGTTGATCGGTTCAAGGACTCTGACCCCTTGAACGGGGGCACTGGCACCCGGCGCGCGGGGTCGCCAGCATGCAGGCACCTTCTCCTTCACGGATCCGACCGCATGACCGCTCCGCAGACCGGCCCCGATCGCCGCATCCTGATCGCGCGCTTCGCCACCACGACCGGCGCGAAGGACACGCTTGGTACCCTCAAGAATGGCGGCATCCGACTGGGCAACGCCGCGCACATCACCCAGAACGCCGCCGGCGAGATCGACTTCAGCGAGACGCAGGATTGGGGGCTCGGGAAGAGCGCGGCGATCGGCGCACTGGCGGCGGCGTTCATCCCCGGCATCGGGATCTTCATGGGCGCGGCCGCGGGCGCGGCGGCGGCATACTTCATTGATCTGGGCTTCCCCGATCCGATGCTCAAGCAGATGGGGAGTGCGATGCTCGCGCCGGGGCAGTCGTGCCTCGTCGCACTCGTGCAAGCCGAAGACACCGCGCCCGCCGAGCGGATCGTGACGGGTGCCGGCGGTCAGATCCTCGCGAGCGGTACCGAGCAGGATCTCGCGACGGTACTCGAGAAGGTGCGCACGGCGTAGTGCACGCGTGCGGCGCGTGTGACGAGTCCGCCATGCGCGCCGCACAACACTATCAGAAGAAGAACCGCTTGAGCCCCGTGCGCTCGGGACGATCGACGCGCAGCATGCGCAGGTAGATCATCCAGCCAGAGATGGAGAGCCCGAGCAGCGCGAGCCCCCAGAGCATCGATACGACGAGCCCACCGTCACCGAAGAACTCGCCGCTGTGGATGCGGTGGATGAGCGGCTTGTCGCGATAGCTCTCGGTCGCGAGATAGGCACCGGTGGTGGCGTTGAAGAGCAACTTCTGGTCTTCGCCGCCGGTGGGTTTGCCGGTGTAGATCGCGATCACCGGAGCAACACCCTTGAACTCGATCGTCACCTTGTCGACTGGCGCGTTGGGCGCGCGCGTTGCGGCTTCGGCAAATGCCGCGGTGACCGGGGCGCTCCATGACGCCGGTGCCGATGCGGTGGTGACGGTGCTGATGAGCTTCCGGTTGGCTTCGCGGGCTGCTTCGTCGGCTCCGAAGAACTCCGTACCCGCCACGAGGACGCCGGTGGCGGACGCAAAGACGAGAAAGAGCGCAGCGGGCGCACCGATCCAGCGGTGCCACTGACGCCAGGCGGCAGGCGTGGGCATGACAAACGGGGGAGGCGACGGGAGGGCGAGCGAGCGCGAGCGAGTCTAACGGCGTGCGATACGAACGGCATCTTCTCCCGCATGCACGCTCCCGACTCTGCGGTCGCGCGACCGGGCTGCTCGCGCCGTGTCGCGATTGGCTGCGCGGCACACCTGGCGCTCGGCGCACTCCTCGCCCCACGGGCCGCGTGGGCACGATTCGCGACCCGCACGCAAGCGCGTGTCGTGGCCACGGCGCCCTTCGCACGGCTCGAGCAGCTCGCCCCTGGCGTGTTCGCCGTGATCAGCACGCCGTTCACCGGCGAGCGCACCACGCTCGCCAACGGGGGGCTGGTCGTTGGTCGCGCCGGCATTCTCGCGATCGAGGGCTTCTTCCAGCCCGCCGGCGCACGCTGGCTCGCGGAGCAGTGTCGCCTGCTGACCGGGCGCATTCCCTCGCATGTGGTATGCACGCACTACCACGCCGATCATCTCAATGGTCTCACCGGCTACGTCGACGTGGCGGTGGACGTCGCGACCAAGGGGATCGTGCCGCCCGTGCTGCACGTGACCGCGACCACTCGCGAGCTGGGCGCCGTGCGCAACACTCCGGTGGATGCCGCACGCAGCGCGCAGTTGGCCGATGCGATGCTCGTCCCGGTCGATGCTGCGAGCACGATCGATCTGGGTGATCGTGTGGTGCGCGTCGTACCGCGCGCAGGGCACACGGCGAGCGACGTCACGATCGAGCTCGACGAGCCGAGCATCGTCTTTGGCGGTGATCTGTTGTGGAACGGCGTCGTGCCCAACTATGTGGATGCGACGCCGTCGCGCCTGGCGCCCGCCGCGCGGGCGATGCGTCGCACCCGTGAGACGCACTATGTCCCCGGGCACGGCAGCGTCGCCGGCGACGCCGACGTGGCGCGCTACATCGATCTGCTCGACGAACTCGAACGTGCCGCGCGCATCGCGCGTGCGCGTGGACAGTCCGCCGCCGACGCGGCGAAGGGATATGCGCTGCCGCCGACGCTCGGCGAGTGGACGGTGTTCAACGCGACGTTCTTCGAGCGCGCGTTTGCGGCGTGGTTCAAGGAATGGGGCGTGGCGTAGCAGTCACACCGGACGCCGTGATCGCCCGCGCGTCGAAGCTGCGCGAAACCCGCTCGCTGAAACGTTCCGCCAGCACGCCGGTCGAGGCGCTGCGGAGCCGCGCCGTACCGCCGTCGGCGCACACGGGGCACGGCAATACGGACGGTCCCCACCGTACTCCACCGGCTGGGCCCCATGCCGGCCGTGTGCTGGCCATCCGCCGCGCCACCACACGATCTTGTGTGTTCATTCGTAGCGCCGACACGCGGCGGAGGCCGCTCGGGCGCGCGACCGTGCCCCGCACGCTGTGCAGACACCGGCAGTCCCCGCCAACGAAGGTGACCGGCAGGCCGCACTCGACGCCCTCGAGATTCTCGACACGCCCATGGAAGCGGCGTTCGACGGCATCGTGCAGATCGCCGCGCAGGTGCTCGATGTGCCCATCGCGCTGCTCTCGCTCGTCGATCGCGACCGCCAGTGGTTCAAGGCGCGGGTCGGGCTCGAGGCCAGCGAGCTCTCGCGCGATGTGTCGTTCTGCGGACATGTGGTGGCCGACGGGCAGCCGCTCGAGGTGCCCGACGCACATGCCGACGAGCGCTTTGCCGACAATCCGGTCGTCACCGGGGCACCGCATGTGCGCTTCTACGCGGGGATGCCGCTGACCACGGCGGAAGGACACACCGTGGGCACGCTGTGCGCCGTAGACCACCGGCCACGCACACTGACCGAGGGGCAGCGCCAGTCGCTCGACCTGCTGGCACGACAGGTGGTCTACCTGCTGGAGAAGCGGCGCATGCGACTCGACGCCATGCGCGGACGGGCCGCGGCACAACGAACGGCCGACCGTCTCGCCGCGCTCGTCGACAGCATGGCCGAGGGCATGGTGGTGCAGGGGAGCGATGGCCGCATCCTCGAGAGCAACTCTGCGGCCTCGCGCATCCTCGGGCTCAGTGACGCGGAGCTGCGCGGCGTGACGTCGATCGATCCCCGGTGGCGGTCCGTACATGAAGACGGGTCGCCCTTTCCCGGCGAGACGCATCCGGCGATGGTCGCGCTCCGCACACGCGCGCCGCAGCGCAACGTGGTGATGGGGGTGCACAAGCCCGACGGCACGCTCACCTGGATCAGCATCAACAGCATGCCGATCCCCGATCGCGACGGCACGTCGCTCGAAGTCGTGACCACGTTCCACGACATCTCGCCCATCAAGCATGCATTCGAGCGGCTCTCGCGACAGGAGCGCCTCGCCCTGACGGGAACACTCGTGGCCGGGATCGGACACGAGATCAACAACCCGCTGTCGGTGGTGCTCAGCAACATCGAAGCGGTGAAGGACGAAGTCGCCGTGCTGGCGGGCGCGACGCCCTCGTCGCGCATGCGCGAGCTCCTCGACATGCTCGGCGACGCGCGCGTGGGAGCGGATCGCGTGCGACGGATCGCGCGTGGTCTGCGTGCGCTGGAGCGTGGGCCGTCGGTGTTGCGTCCCGTGGGCCTGGCGGGGGTGGTCGACACGGCCCTTGGCATGGCGGAGCACGAGCTGCGTCAGCGCGCGACGGTCACGGTCGACGTACCGGCGACGCTCATGGTGCACGGCGACGATGCTCGACTGACGCAGCTCGTGGTGCACCTGCTCATCAATGCGGCGCAGTCGTTTGCACACGCGGACCCCGAGCGCAATCGGGTGACGGTGCGCGCCGCGCCGGTGGGCCCCGATGGCGTGCGCCTCTCCGTGCAGGACACCGGGCAGGGCATCGCCGCCGAGATCGTGCCGCGCATCTTCGATCCGTTCTTCACCACCAAGCCCGTCGGCACGGGGACGGGCCTCGGGCTCGCCATTGCGCGACAGATCGCCACGGATCTGGGCGGTGACCTGACGGTGGAGTCGGTCGAGGGCGCTGGGACGGTGTTTCATCTGACGCTCGCGGCAGAGGTGGGTGCCGCGCCGGCCGCGCCGGCCACAGAGGAGGAACCCCGCGCCAGCCGGCGTGGACGCGTCGTGGTGATCGACGACGATGCGGCGATTCTCACCTCGTACGCGCGCGTGCTCGGTCGCGAGCACGACGTGACGACATTCGTCGATCCGCGCGCGGCGTTGGCGGCGATCGGCGGAGGGCTCGAGGCCGACGTGATCTTCTGCGATCTCATGATGCCGCACCTCACCGGCCATGATGTCGCCCGCGAGGTGGCACGGACGCATCCGGCGCTGCTCACGCGCATCGTCTTCATGACCGGCGGCGCGACGCGTGCGCCGGAGCGGCAATTCCTCGCGGCACTGTCCAACGAACTGCTCGAGAAGCCCTTTGGCATGCGCGAGCTGCTCGCTGTCGCCCGGCGCTACGTGGACGCCGCGTAGGGCACCGCGCACGTGCGCGGGCGGTCCCTCGCGTAGCTTGGCGCCATGCAACGATTCACCAATCGTGTCGCACTCGTCACGGGTGCCGCGCGGGGCATCGGCGCGGCGTGCGCGGAGCGGCTGCACGCCGAAGGCGCGACGGTCTGGGTCACCGACATCCGCGATGACGACGGTGCGGCGCTCGCGGCCCGCCTTGGCGCGCGCGCACGATACGCCACGCTCGACGTGCGCGATGAAGCAGCGTGGACCCGTGTGCTGGCCGAGGTGCACGCGCGCGATGGTGCGCTCGATGTGCTCGTTGCCAACGCCGGCATCACCGGGTTCGAAGACGGACCAGTGCCGCACGACCCCGAGCATGTCTCGCTCGACGCGTGGCGCGCGGTGCTGGCGACGAATCTCGACGGGGTGATGCTCGCCTGTCGTGCCGCGATCGGTGCGATGAAGACACGGGGCGGGAGCATCGTCATCATGGCGTCGCGATCGGGGCTCGTGGGCATTCCCGGCGCGGCGGCGTATGCGGCGGGCAAGGCGGCCATTCGCAACCACGCCAAGACGGTTGCGCTCTATTGCGCGGAGCGTGGCTATGCGATCCGATGCAACGCGGTGTTTCCCGCGGCGATCCTCACGCCGATGTGGGAACCCATGCTCGGGCCCCCCGGCCCCGCGCGCGATGCGGCGATGGCGGCGATCGTGCACGACGTGCCGCTTCGGCGCATGGGCACGGTCGCGGAAGTCGCGGCGGCCGTAGCCTATCTGGCGAGCGACGAGGCAGCGTACACGACCGGCGCCGAGCTCGTGCTCGATGGCGGTCTGCTCGCGGGGGCGAGCGCACCGCCGCCGCCGCCCACGGAGCCGTAGGGGCGACCGTGCCCCCGTGGCACAACGCGGGCCCCCTCGTCGCGCGTTACTCGATCGTCCTCCTCCCTCGCGCCCCTTCCGCCATGCGCTCTCTCGTTCTCGCCGCGCTCTGCGTGCCGACCCTGGTCGCCGCCCAGGGCTATCAGCCGCCCACCGATGCGGCGCTCGTCGCCAAGGCCCGCGCGATCCACGACCGCGTGCTCACGCTCGATACACACGTGGACATCAATCCGGCGCTGTTCACGGCCACCGCGCCCAACTACACGCAGAAGCTGCCGCGCACGCAGGTCGACCTGGCGAAGATGGAAGAGGGTGGGCTCGACGGCGCATTTCTCATCGTGTATGTCGGGCAGTCGCCGCAGCTCAACGACACCAGCTACGCGCGCGCGTTCGACGCGGCGATCCAGAAGTTCGACGCCATTCATCGTCTCACCGAGCAGCTCGCGCCGCAGCGCGCGGAGCTCGCGCTCACCGCGGCGGATGCGCGGCGCATCGGGGCGAGCGGCAAGCGCGTGATCTTCATTGGCGTGGAGAACGGCTTTCCCCTCGGCAG
>JALOPS010000287.1 GCA_025453745.1 Gemmatimonadaceae bacterium | reverse complement strand
GCCGGCGCCGTGTTCAGCACGAGAACTGCCCCCGCCTGCGTCTCCGGATCGACGTACACGAACGAGCGGAACGCCTTCTGACTCCCCGTGTGCCCGACCAGACGCACGCCCGGCTTGCGCGTGATGAAGAAGCCGAGCCCGATCGAGTCACTCGCGTTCGCAGCCAGCGGCAGAAACGGGCGCATCATCTCCGCGAGCGTCTCGCGCGAGAGCACACCGCGCGCTGGCGCCGACACGCCCGGTGCGCCGACGAGGAACTGCAGGTACTTCACCATGTCGCCCACGGGTGCATTGAGCCCACCGTTGGCCACCGTGATGCCGGTATCGAAGTCGAGCCCGTTGGCCGTGGCTTTGCCGTCGGTGACATCGTAGTTGTTCGAGCGATCAGCCAGCAGGTGATACGGCGTGCGATCGTAGTAACTCGACGACATGCCGAGCGGTCGCAGGACGTTCTTCTCGGCGTACACCTCGAAGTCCTCACCCGCGAGCGCCTCGACGGTGCGGCCCAGGTAGATGTAGGCCGGATTCGAATAGCTGTACTTCGCCCCCGGTGCAAAACCCACCTCCGTATACGGCATCATCGCGACCAACTGCGTCCACTGCGTTGGCTCGTGCGGGTACCAGGGCTTGTATCCCACCCATGGCCACGTGCTGTTCTGAAAGCCGCTCGAGTGCGAGAGCAGATGACGCAGCGTGATGCCACGAATGGGCCCGAACGCGCTGTGTGCCGCGTTCAACTCGGGGACGTGCTGCACGGCCGGATCGTCGAGTGAGAGCCGCCCGCGGTCGCGCAGTTGCATCACGGCAATGGCCGTGATCGTCTTGGTAACCGACGCCCAGTGGTAGATCGTCCGCTCGTCGACCTTGCGCTGCGTCGCGAGGTCGGCGAAGCCGTGATACTCACGCGCCAGCACCGTGTCGCCATGAAAGAACACGAGCGTGCCGCCGAGGACGCCTTCGGCGGTCAGTGTGGCATGGAAGAAATCGCGCACGGGGGCCCACGCCGTCGCGAACGGCACGGGCTTCTGGGCGACGAGCGGTGCGGCGACGAGCGCGATGGCCGCCGCGAGTGTGCAACGGATTCGAATCATGCCGCGAAGCTACGATCAGCGCGCCGCGTGGCTAGCCGCCCGGACGGTGGCTGCCCATGTCGCCGCGCTCCGTGCGTTACGCGGCCACCGGCTGCTCGCTCGTCACGACGTCGGGCCGCCCGCGCGGCACCATGCCGGCGAGTCGTCGCGTCATCTCGCGCCGCACCAGCCAGACGCTGAGCAGCATCTGGATCGTCACCGTCGCGACCGACCACCACCACACCGTGTGCAACGAGAAATCGGCGCGCCCTGAAAACCAGATGGCCGGCACCGCGAACAGCGTGATGCGCACGCCGCTGCTGATGAGCGACGGGATCGTATTGCCCAGCGCCTGGAACATCCCCGACGCCGTGAAGATCAGCCCCTGCGACACGAAGTTCCACGAGATCACGTGCAGGAAGCCAGCGCCCACCGCGATGACGGCCGCATCGCTGGTGAACAACCCCAGCAGCGTATCGGCTTCGACCTGTACCAGGATCGTGACTCCCACCATGACGATCGATCCGATGAGTGCCGCGCTGCGAAACGTTTCGCGCACGCGATCGGCGAGTCCGGCGCCCACATTCTGCCCCGCCACGGGCGATGCGGCAAACGCCACCGCCATCGCCGGCAGGAAGATCGATTGCATCAGTCGCGTGCCGAGCCCGTAGCCGGCCTGCGCCGTCGCGCCGAAGGGACGGATGATCCAGTACATCAGCCCCGTGATGATGAACATGAGTGCGAACTCGCCACCCGCCGGCAGTCCGATGGTGAAGATGCGCTTGAGCACAGCGCCATTGGGACGAAGCTGCGCCGGCACGACCCGCGCAAACGGATCGCTCTGGTAGAAGAGATACCAGCTCAGCACCACGCCGATCGCGACGGAGATGAAGGTGGCGATGCCCGCGCCGGCGACGCCGAGTGCACGACCCGTCCCCCACCCCGCGATGAGCACGGGTGCCAGCGCGGCATTCAGAACAACCGTCACGATCTGCACGATCATCATGGGACGCGTGATCCCCGTGCCGCGCAGCGCCGAGCCCAGCGTGATCATCGCGAAGGAGAGGGCGAGCGACGGGGCAAACCAGCGCAGATAGGCCGTGCCCGCGGCGACGGTCGCCCCATCGGCCGCCACACTGCGCATGTACACTCCTGAGAACAGCACACCCGCCAGCAGGGTGGCGCCACCCGCGACGGCTGCGAGCAGCAGGCTCTGGTTGAGCACCCGCGTTGCGTCGTCGCGATCGCGACGGCCGGCCGCCTGCGCAATGAGCGCGGTGGTCCCCACGCCGAGCACCTGCGTGATGGCCATGATGATGAACTGCAGCGTGCCCGCCGCGCCGACGCCAGCGATCGCCGCGTCGCCGAGCCGCGCGACGAAGTACAGATCGATCAGGTAGTACAGCGTCTGGAAAATCATCCCCGCCGCCATGGGGACGGCCATGCGGATGATGTGCCTGGGGATCGGGCCCTGCGTGAGGTCCTGCATCGGACGGGGACGGGGGACGGGGCGAGAAGCAGTCGGAAAGTAGCACGACGGCCCCGCATCGCGGTGCGGCGATGCCAGACGCCGCCTATCTTTCCCCACATGGACACGCGAGCCCCCGTGGACGTCGCGCTCGAGCCGGATCCGGTCATCGAGGCGTACAAGCGCGATGTCGATCGGACGCTGTTGCGGGAGAATCTGCGACTGAGCCCGGAGCAGCGGGTCATCGCGTTGCAGCGCGCGATCCGACAGATCACCCTGCTCCGCAAGACGTTTGCGAGAGCCACGCGGTGACTGACGCGGCCGACGCGGACATCTCCGCGGTCATCGAGGCGTTTGCGCGCGCCAAGGTCGAAGTGGTCATCATTGGAGGCATCGCTGCGACGATACTTGGCTCAGCCCGCGTGACCTACGATATCGACGTCTGCGACAACCGGACCCCCGAGAACCTCACGCGACTGGTCGCGGCGCTCGCGCCGTACCGACCGTATCTGCGCGGAGCACCTCCCGGTCTGCCGTTCGAGTGGAGTGAACGCACGCTTCGGGCGGGCTTGAACTTCACGCTGCAGACTACGATTGGCCCGGTGGATCTGCTCGGTGAAGTTGCGGGGGGCGGCCGCTACGACGATCTCGCGAAAACTGCCATCTCAGCGGACCTGTTCGGCTTTACCATTCGGTGTCTCGACCTGGACGCGCTGATTCGCACCAAGCGGGCCGCCGGACGACCGAGAGACCTCGAGGCCATCGCCGAGCTCGAAGCGCTGCGCGACGAACAACGACGCCTCGAGGCGTAGCGCGGTCGGCCGACGCGCCGCGCGCCACGCGGGTTGCGCCGACGTCCCCGCCAGCGTGGGCGTTGTCCGCGCTCGACCGTCGCCGCTGCCGGCAAAACCCCGATCCCTCCCCCGCGCCCCCGTTCGCAGCTTCCATCGAAAGCACCACGCGCCCGGAGGATTGATGCTTGGCACCCTGCGCGCAGACGAGATCGAACGCGTGCTGCACGAAGAAGTCATCGGCCGCATCGGCTGTCTCGACGGCATGAACTGCTACGTCGTGCCCATCACGTACGCCTACGATGGCACGGCGATCTATGGCCACAGTCGCGACGGACGCAAGCTGCGCGCGATGCAGGCGCATCCGCGCGTCTGCTTCGAGGTGGATCGCTGGCGTGACCTCTCGAACTGGGAGAGCGTGATCGCGTGGGGGCGCTTCGAGCCCCTCGAGGGGGCCGCGGCGACCGACGCGATGGCCCGACTCGTCGCGCGCGTACGGCCGCTGCTCAAGCTCGATGCGCCGCACGGTCACGCGATCGCCCACGACGCCTTCACCGGGCACGCGTCCCACGCCGGCACGGCGCACAGCGCGGACGCCCGCGCCTTCCGCATCGTCCTCGACGAGCGCACCGGGCGCTACGAGCGCACCACGACGCCGTCGGGCCCGCAGGTCGCCTGAGGAGCCCGTCATGCCGCTTCGCCGCTCCTCCCTGCTCGCACTCGGCGCGCTCGCCGCGTGCGGTCCGTCCATCCGTATCACGCGGGACGGGAGCGTCCCGCTCCCTGCCAGCGCCCGCTACGCGTGGGGACGCGTCGACGGACCGCCGTCGCTCGCCGAGCAGAACCCGCGCGCCGCAGATCCCGCGCTGCGCTCGCTCATCGAGCGCAACATCGACAGCGTGCTGCAGCGGAAGGGCTACGTGCGCACGAGGTCGGATTCAGCGGACGTGCTGGTGCACTTCCACCTCGGTGTGCTCACGCGCGTCGATACACTGCGCGAACCGCGCGAGGACTGCAGCACGCCGCCGTGCCCTCCCTATGTGTGGGGCTACTGGGGTCGGTCGGAAGAGCGCGGCGGGCGCGAGGTGACCGTGCAGGACGGGTCGCTCATGATCGACGTGATGCACCGGGCGACGGGTGCGCTCGCGTGGCGCGGACTCGCCGAAGGAGACGCGACACCTTCCGCGTCTGCCGCCGAGCGCGAGCGACGGGTGACCAAGGGCGTGGTGCGGCTGCTCCGCGACTTCCCGGGGCGATGACCCGCGCACGCGGCGCACACCGCGTGCGCGGAGTGGCTCAGCGCGAGCGACGCCGACGCGCGACCACTGCGACCGCGGCGAGTCCGCTCGCCAGCAGCGCGTACGTGCCGGGCTCGGGCACCGTCACGATGGGCGCGTTCAGACGGTGCTGGGGCAAGAAATTGTAGCCGTCGTAGCCCGTCGACGGATGCGGATTCGGCAGCGTGAATTGCCCTCCGTCGAGCACACGAATCACGCCACCGACCGTGAAACTCGGATTATTGCCCATTGCGAACACCTGGTAGAAGCCGAACCATTCCGTGAGCTCAACGCCCGTATTCGGCGGAATCTCCGTGATCTCGAATGACAGATCGTACAAGTTCCCCGCAAGCAGGGTGAACGACAGGGGAAGGTCGTAGTACTGATTGCCATTACTCGTCAGAATGGCCGTCGACTGCGCGAGAATATTGCCACGCGAGAGCCCGAAGACGTTGCTGACGGAACGGACCGTTGCCCGCAGCCCGAACCACGAGTGTGCGAAGTCCGGGCGGAGCCGCGTTCCGACGCTGGTCAACGCGAGATCCGCCCGGCGCGTCGATGACCATGGTCGGGGAGCTCGGAAAGAGAGGTGGACGGAGAAGGGGCAACTGTCCAAGACGCGCGATCGGCGCCACAATCCTGCCATCGCCGGCTAAGGGGACACGCGCCCCCGCCCGCCTCGCCGCGCGACCGGCGACAGGGCGTGAGGGCAGCACTGCCCCCGGCCGGCGCGTAGTTCCACGACCCACGACCGAGGCCGCCTGATGTCCGTCCGCCCCCGCATCGTTCCGGCGTTCATCGCCGGCACCCTGCTCGTCCCCATCGCCCTCTCCGCGCAGCCGCCCCGCGCGACGCGTGCGCCGGCACGCCCCGCGGCCGTTACCGCCCCCGTCCTCACCGGCCGCGCCGACCCCGCGCTCTTCAGCGGGCTGCGGTATCGCAACGTCGGCCCCGCCCGCGGCGGTCGCGTGACCACCGTCACCGGCGTCATCCAGGAGCCGCACACGTTCTACATGGGCTCGACCGGCGGCGGTATCTGGAAGACTACCGACGCCGGGCAGAGCTGGCTCAACATCTCCGACGGGCAACTCCCCGTCGGGTCGATGG
Organism: Gemmatimonadaceae bacterium; assembly: GCA_025453745.1. Taxonomy (GTDB): domain Bacteria; phylum Gemmatimonadota; class Gemmatimonadetes; order Gemmatimonadales; family Gemmatimonadaceae; genus JALOPS01. The sequence continues at coordinate 884 of JALOPS010000287.1, read as the reverse complement.
GCGACATCGATGTGAGCGACAGCGATCCGAACATCATCTACGCTGGCACCGGCTCCGACGGCTTGCGCTCGAACGTCTCGATTGGCAGGGGCGTCTTCAAGAGTACCGACGCCGGCAAGACGTGGCGCGCCATCGGTCTGCGCGACGTCGGCAACATCGGCGGCGTGGAGATCCATCCCACCAATCCCGACATCGCCTTTGTCGCCGCCATCGGCAATCCGTTCAAGCCGACGAACGAGCGCGGGCTCTATCGCACCACCGACGGCGGGGCGAGCTGGACGCGCGTGCTCTTCGTGAGCGACTCGACGGGTGCCGTGGACGTGGAGTTCATGCCCGGCAATCCGCAGGTGCTCTACGCGTCGATGTGGCGCGCCGAGCGCAAGCCATGGACGATCATTTCCGGCGCACGCGAAGGTGGCGTGTACAAGAGCACCGACGGCGGCACCAATTGGACGAAGCTGGGCGGCGGACTGCCCAACGAGCTGGTGGGCAAGAGCAACGTCGCGGTGACCGCTGCGAATCCGCAGCGTGTCTACGTGCTCATGGAAGCGAAGCCGGGCAATGGCTTGTACCGCAGCGACGACGCCGGCGCGACGTTTACCCGCGTGAGCGACTTCGCACAGCTCATCACGCGCCCCTTCTACTACACCACGATCACCGCGCACCCCACCAACGCCGACGAGCTCTACATCGGCGCGGAAGGCTACTGGAAGAGCACCGACGGCGGGAAGACGTGGGCCAGCGTGCGCGTGCCGCACGGCGACAATCACGATCTCTGGATCAATCCGAAGCACCCCGAGATCATGATCCAGTCGAACGACGGCGGCGCCACGGTCACGCTCAACGCCACGCGCACGTGGAGCACGCTCTACAACCACCCCACT
>JALOPS010000045.1 GCA_025453745.1 Gemmatimonadaceae bacterium | reverse complement strand
GTGAACGCATGGTGAATTTTACACCGCAGGCCGTCCTGTCGACGTCACACCGCGCGCCGCGCATGGCCCCCGGTTACCCCGCCGCGTCGAGCGCCGCCCAGGTGGTCGGTCCGGCGATCCCGTCGGGGACCAGCCCTCGCGCCCGCTGGAATGCGCGGAGCGCGGCCTCCGTCCCCGCGCCAAAGATGCCGTCCGCCGGCGTGATGCGCAGCGCGGCCTGGAGGGACGCGACGAGCGGGCCGGACGCGCCACGGCGCAGCGTCCGTCGTGCCTCGCCGCTGGGCTCCGCCGCCGGAATCAGCACGGGCTCGGGGTTCGCGACCAGGAGGCCACGCACGGCGGTACGAAACGCGACCATGTCGAACGTGGGATCGCTCTTGCGACCGCGGGGACGCGCGTACTCCTTGTGGCCGCACACCGCGTCCGCATCCAGTCCGGCATGGCGAAGGATCGCCGCCACGCCACGACGATAGGCATCCATCTGCACCGCGGGCCACGGCAGATCGTTTGCGCGCCCCGTGTTCTCTGCCTCGATGCCAATGAAGTGCTGGTTGCCGTTGGTCTGCCCCTGCCAGATCCCCGCACCGGCGTGATTGCATCGCCCGGCGGCAACGATGTAGTACGTGCCATCGCGCCCGAGGCCAAGCTGCGAGAGCGGCCCCGCCAGATCGGGGCGCCCGTCACGAATGAGGCCGAGGCTCGGCATGTTGCCGCTCTTCTGCCCAGCGGTGTGGTGACAGATGATCCCCGCGAGCGGGCCGAACTCACCGCGCCCGCGCGTCTCCCACCCCGGCAGCGGGGCCACCTTGAGCCCGGCGCTGCGCAGCACCTCGGGCAACCAGATCAGCGAGAAGGTCATCTCAGGCCACGCCTCCCTCGGCGGCGGGGAGTTCATCGTCCCGTGTGATATGCGGGCCCTCCGCACTGAAGTCGACATCGCACGCGTCGACTGCGAGCTCGCGGTCGTTGACGGGGCGTAGCGCGGGGATCGGTGGTGCGGTGGCGGTGGCCATGCTCGACACTGCTCGCGCGCCTGCCGCGTGGACGTCATCACCGACGCCCGGCGACACGGCGCCCATCTGTGGCACGGGTGCGGGTTCGGCCGAACGGCGATCGGTCCCCTTGGGGGCGACCGTCGACCGCACGACCATCACCTTCTTGAGCAGGTCGAACCAGAACGGCGCGCCGACCGTCGCGGCGAGCGCTGTGATGAGCCAGCCGAGAATCGGAGCGAAGATTCCACCCCACAGCGGCCCGCGTGCACCGATCTCACCCGTGCTCGGCGCGCCCCATCCGCTCGCCCAGCCGATGGGGAGATGCAACGAGTCCAGCGCCGCCCGCGCCTCTGCCCCGCTCTGCCGGACGAACGCCGTGTCGGCCGTGGCCGCGCGCGCCTGCTCCACGATCACGGCGCGCGCGGTGGGATTGCGCGAGAGGTAGTCGATGATGCGCAGCGTGTTGATGTTGAGCCCGACGGCGAGCCCGAGTCCGATCCAGAAGAGGATCCAGTGCGTGGAGCGCTTGTACCACCCGGAGACGCGCTCCATGCCGGCGTCGAACCATGCCATGAGATTGGCCTGCGCCGAGGCCATGTCACCGCGCGCGTCGTCGATGGCGGCCAACACGACGCGTTGAATGAACGGATCACCCAGGTTCGCCACATTGGCGCGTGCGGCGGCGAGGGTGAGCGGTGGCGCGTCGGGATCGCCGCTGACCGCATCCGTGCGCGCGCCGCGCGCGGCCAAGTCGAGCAGCGCGACGGCGATGCTGCGCGAGGGGATGTAGGAGGGCAGCGTGCCACCGCGCGCGAGCATGGCGGGCTTGAGGTTCGAGACGGTGATGCCGTTCTCCGCATGCTTGACATCGTTCTTCGTCCCTGGCTCGGGGTCGCCGGTCGGCTCATACCCCGACGCGTACAGGCCGAAGATGAGCGGATGCTCGAACACCGCGCGGGCGAGCCCCTTGGTGCCTGCCGGATCGTTGAGCAGCTCGCGCAGCCCCTGCTCGAGGTACGCCGCGCGCGTCTTGAGCTTCGCCTCGATCAGTTCGCGAATCGCGGACGCGATCAGGCTGACGAGGAGAAAGACGAAGATCACGCCAATGGCGATCTCCAGCATCTGCGATCCGAACACGGTACCTCCACTCGCCGGGAGCAAGCCTCGCCATGTCGCGCGCGACGGCACCGCGCGCGACACGTGCCCTCAGACGATGCTGCGCAGACGCGCCCTTTGTCCATGTCGGCCGCCCGGGTCGGCTTCCCGATACCGTGCAACCGCGTCAGTGCGTCGCGGTGGTGGCGCGGGACGACGCGCGTGCCGTGCGCCCGCACGCTCGGTGCAGCTGTCGCGTCCGGTCAACGCGCGACCGTCTGGATCTCCACCCGACTCGGATACTGCGGCGTCCGCCAGATGCTGTGCGTCTGCGCCTTGAAGTCGCCCGCCGTCGCCTTGAAGATGTTCGGTACCCACGTCTGCGGATTCCGATCGATCAGCGGGAACCACGTACTCTGCACCTGCACCATGATCCGGTGGCCGCGCTGGAAGCGATAGCTCTGCGTGTGCAGGTCGATGGTGAACGGCGTGACGCGATTGGGCACCAGCGGCTCCGGTTTCTCGAACGAATTCCGGAAGCGGCCGCGAAACACCTCGTTCGCCACCATCAATTGGTAGCCGCCGAGCGCATGGTTGGGCGCGACGCTGTCGGGATAGACGTCGATGAGCTTGACGATCCAGTCGGCATCCTGCCCGGTGGTGCTCGCGAAGAGTCGCGCGGTGATGTCGCCCGCAAGCACCACATCGTCCGCGAGCGGTTCCGTCTCCCAGCTCAGCACGTCGGGACGATTGTGCACGAAGCGCTGATCTTCCAGCAGCCAGGTGCGCCACCCGCTCCCTTTCGGATAGTAGGTGGGCTCGATCGGGCGCTTGCGATACGGCACCGGGCGCGCCGGGTCGCTCACGTACCGGTCCACCCCGCTTGATTCGCTGGCGGTTGGCGCCTCGAACGAGAGCCGTCCGTCGCCGCGGAAGTAGAGTGCGCGCGTCACGGCTTCCCTGGGTGGCCATGCGCCGAACGTGCGCCACGTGTTGCTCCCGCTTTCGAAGACCGTGGCCTCGGTAAGCGTGAAGGCACCGCGATCCTTGAGATACTTGGCAAAGAAGGGCGCCTGGAGCTGTTCGCGGTACCACTTCCCCGTCTCGCTCCCGAAGTCGATCGCGCCGATGGACCGCCCCGGTCCATTCCACCCGCCGTGCCACCACGGCCCGACGACCAGCGCGTTCTGCGCATTGCGATCGTGCTGCTCGAGCGTGCGATAGATCGTGATGGGCCCGTAGAAGTCTTCCTGGTCCCACCAGCCGCCGACGTTGAGCGTGGGCACCGTGACGCGCCGCAGATACGGGGTCATCGCCTGCCGCTGCCAGAACGCATCGTAGTTCGGATGCTCCACGAAGTCGGTCCACGTCGGCAACCGCTTGTCCTTGAGATAGCGCGTCTGCACGTTCGAGAGCGGCCCGAGCGCCAGGTACCAGTCGTACATGTCGTAACGATCGGCGGTAAAGGTGGCGTTCTCCTTGGTGGCCTCGGTGAGCCATGCATACTCGAGACCGTAGCTCAGGCGAAACGCGCCGTTGTGGTGGAAGTCGTCACCGAGGAACATGTCGGCCGGCGACGCCTGCGGACTCACGGCCTTGAGCGCTGGGTGGGGGTCGAGCATCGCCATCGCCGTGGTCCACCCGTCATACGACACGCCGAGCATCCCGACGCGCCCATTGTTGGTGGGTACGTTGGTCAGCAGCCATTCGATCGAATCGTATGCGTCGGTACTCTCGTCGATCGCGGGGCCGCGCGTGTCGACAAGCCGCGGCGGTCGCTGCATCATGAACGTTCCCCCGGACTGATAGCGGCCGCGGATGTCCTGAAAGACGAAGTGATACCCCTCCTCGGCGAGCTCCTTGAGCGACGTCCCGAGGCGCGCGGCCGACCCGGACACGCCGTACGGCGTACGCGTGAACAGGAACGGCAGCGGCTCCGCGGGAGCGGGCGGCGAAAAGATCTCGAGATGCAGCAGCACGCCGTCGCGCATCGGAATGTCCACGCTGCGGCGGACGTACGTCTTGGGGTCGTAGCGGACGGCGGGCTGGGACGAGAGCGGGCCAGCCAGCAGCGCAGCGGCGAGGACGAGCAGGCTCGCGCAGGCAACGCGACGAGAAGTCTGAGAGGTCTGCATCTCCCAAACCAACACGCCGCGTGGGTGAACGGAAGACGGGGGCACTCTCGCGCGTGCGCGCCGCTCGACGCACTCTTTGCCGGTCACGCCTCTTCACACGGGTCGCCATGTCCACCGATCGCCGCACGTTCGTTCGCACGGCCGCTGTCTCCACGCTGGCCCTGGCTGCCGCGCCCCACGTGCTCAGCGCCGCGCCCGGCGACGGGTCGGCGCACCAGCCACCGCGGCTTCCACCCGAAGATCCGCGGACGGTGGCCGAGCTCCGCGCGGCGATGCGCGCCGGCGCCCTCACCTCGCGCGCGCTGACGCAGCGCTGCCTCGAGCGCATCGCCGCCATCGACGCGGGCGGCCCGCGTGTGAACAGCATCATCGAGCGCAATCCCGATGCACTGCGCATCGCCGAGGAGCGCGATCGCGAGGCGCAGGCCGGACGGGTGCGTGGTCCACTGCACGGCATTCCGATTGTCATCAAGGACAACATCGACACGTTCGACGAGATGCGCACGTCGGCCGGCTCGCTCGTGCTCGCCAACTCGCGCGCCGCACGCGATGCCTTTCTCGTCGAGCGCCTGCGCGAGGCTGGTGCCGTGCTGCTCGCGAAGACCAATCTCAGCGAGTGGGCCAACTTCCGCTCCACGCGCTCGACGAGCGGCTGGAGCAGTCGCGGCGGACAGACGCGCAATCCCCACATCCTCGATCGCAACCCGTGCGGATCCTCGAGCGGTACGGGTGCGGCGATTGCCGCCGCCCTCGCCCCACTCGGCATCGGCACCGAGACGGACGGATCGATCATGTGCCCGTCAGGGATATGCGGCATCGTGGGGGTGAAGCCGACGGTCGGTCGCTGGAGCCGCTCGGGGATCATTCCCATCTCCGCGTCGCAGGACACCGCCGGACCGATGACGCGTCACGTGGCCGATGCGGCTGTGCTGCTCGCGGCGCTCTCGGGCGTGGATCCGCGCGACGGCATCACCGCCGCGAGTGCGTCGCACACTCCGCCCGCACTCGACACCGTGCTCCGCACGGATGGACTGCGCGGCGCGCGCATCGGCGTCGCACGCAACCTGGCCGGCTTCGAGCCGCGCGTGGATGCGCTCTACGAGGATGCCCTGCGCGCGCTGCGCGAGGCGGGGGCCGTGCTCGTGGACCCTGCCAACGTGGCGAACGCCGGCAAGTTCGGCGACGCCGAAGGCGACGTGCTCTACTACGAGTTCAAGGCGGGGCTCGAGACGTACTTCGGGTCACTCGGACCGGGCGCGCCGGTGCGCACGCTCGACGAACTCATCGCGGCCAACGAACGCGACCGCTCGCGCGTGATGCCATGGTTCGGTCAGGAGCATGTGGAGCGCGCCGCCAAGAAGGGGCCGCTCACGGAGGCCGCGTATCGCGCCGCGCGCGACTCGTCGTTTCGCATGGCGGCCATCGAGGGGATCGACGCGACGCTCGCCGTACACAAACTCGATGCCATCGTCTTCCCCACCAACGGGCCCGCGTGGGTGACCGATCTCGTCAACGGTGACCGCTACACCGGCGGCGATTCGTCATTCGCGGCAGTCGCGGGGTATCCGAGCGTCACCGTCCCGATGGGGTTCGTGCAACAGCTCCCGATCGGGCTCTCGTTCGTGGGTACGGCGTGGACGGACTTCGCGCTGCTGAAACTCGCGTATGCGTTCGAGCAGGCGACGCGTCATCGGCGGGCGCCGGGGTATCTGCCGTCGGTGGGTGGCGCGTAGTCCACCGGTCACGCGCCCCGCGCTCGGTCTCGGAGCCGCCTCGCTCCCAGAGACTCGGCGGGAGATGCCGACGGCGAGGTGGAATGGATGCGTAGCTTCGCGATGCAGATGCGTGCTATCGCACCGTGGCGCGATGCCCGCAGCGACATCAGTCGGCGAGCACCCGCGGGGCCGCGTCGTTCACAATTCGTTGACGACGCGATGAGCACATTGCGGCGCAGTACGCTGCCGGCCAGAACGCGCGCTCGCTCGCGCGAGCCCGGAGCCTCTCCTTGCCGCCGTACCGATGCCTCCTCGCTTCCAACTGCTCGCCCTGCTCATCGCGTGCTCGCTGATGCTCGCCTGTCAGCCGGAGCATCTGTCGCCCTTCCCCGAGCAGGATGCGGCGGCGCTCCCCGATACCATCCCCGTCGCGCAGTTGCACGCAGATGTCGACACGCTCTTCGCCGGACTCGCTCGCACACATCCCGAGCTGGACGCGCGCCTGTCGCCGGCCACCGCCGACTCGTTGCGCCGCGCGCTCATCGCACAGGTCACCGGCCCGATGACTCGGCGTGCGTTCTTCCGCGTGATCGGCGCGGTCACCGCAGAACTGCGCGACGGGCACAGCGGCGTGCTGTATCCATATCCGGAGTTCGATCGGGAAGCGGCAGCCGGCGCGCGCGTCTTCCCGCTGCTCGTTGAGCCCGACGGTCCGCACCTCGTGGTGCGGCGCGATCGCGGCGACACCGCCCGAGTCCCGCGCGGCGCACGGCTGCATCGCATCGCCACCATGGACGCGGACTCGCTCCTCGCGGCGTTTGCGCAGTACGCGCGCGGCGAGACGCCCGCGCTCCGTGCACAGATTGTCGCCGAGGACTTCGCGCGGTGGCTCTGGCACCTGAGCGGTGCGCCACAATCGTGGACCGTGGTGTGGGAACATGCGAACCGGGTCGACACCGCGACGATCGCCGGCATCCCGCTCGCGTCGCTCGAACAGGCAGACGCGGGACGCTCCGCTGATCGCCCGACGTTTCGCGTCATCGGTCGCGATGCGGGGTATCTCGACGTCCCGTGGTTCGGTGGCGAAGACGCGTTCATGGAGACGCTCGAGCGCGCCGTGGACACCGCACGCGCACGGGCGCTCGCGGGAGTCGTCATCGATCTCCGGCGCAATCCGGGTGGCAGCACGGATCTGGTCGAGGCATTGCTCTCCCGCATCACCACACGCGAGTGTGCGCTCGTCTCGAGCGTGCGGGAGCGCATCACGCCACGTAACCGACGGTGGTGGCGACCGACGCAGCGCGTGGGCACCGTGATCACGATGCCGGACAACGAGGTGGTCTCACCCGCCGCGGCCGACGCCCGCTTTCCGGGCCACGCTGCAATCCTCATTGGCCCCTTCACCTACTCGGCCGCCATCGTGATGGCTACCGCCGCGCAGGACTGCGGTGCGGCGACGCTCGTCGGCACGCCAACCGGTGGCTTCGCCAACCAGACGGCGCAGATCCACTTTGCGAATCTTCCGCATTCACGGTTGCGCTGGTTTGCCCCGTCGCGCGTGCTGCGGCGTCCGCGTGGTGCCGAGCGTGGGGGCCCGGTGCTACCGGATGTGCCGGTGACGTCAGATGTGGTGGCAGGTGGCGACCCGGCGCTCGATACCGCAGTGGTGACCGTGCGCCGGGCGACGCGGCGTGAGGGAGGCGCGGGCGACTGAGCGCCGCGAGCCCACCGAGCTTCGATTCGCTCCTCGGCGCGCCTCCCAGTCGTGCAGCCGCCGCAGTCAAAGGTTGAATCGCAGCGTCACCCGCACCCGGTCGCCATGACCCAGCGATCCGCGCACGGCCTTGGGCACAGGAAGTAGCGTGCGCCCGTTCCGTCCGCGCCAAACGCTCGTGCGCCACGGCGTGCCGTTCACCGTCGCGACCACCGAGGTTCTCCCCCACCCATGCTGCACCGGTGGCGCGTGGCGCGCTGGTACTTCGGCGAACGTCCAGCCGCCCTTGCCCGGCATCGTGAAGAGGACGGCGGTGAAACGGGTGCGGGATGACGGCATGACGCGTTGACGTCAGTAGATCCGCACGCGCTGTGCGAAGTGCAGCGTCGCGTGTTGCATGCACGCAAAGTATGCGGCGAAGGCAGGGTGCTGCGCGGCAAGTGCCATGACGTTGTCGGCCGCGGCACGGTCAGCCCAGAACACGAGGTCGGCCCACTGGCCGTCTTCGCCGCGCAACAGCTCCCGACGGAGGAAGCCTGGCTGGTGCCGTAGTACGTCGTGATGCAGTCGATCCGACGCCGCGACGAGCTCCGACTCGGTCACGCCGTCGGCCAGCCGGAACGGAGCCCACTCGACCAGCGCGGTTGGCACGTCGGGCGGCAGTGAGGGAGCGGTAGGTGTGTGGTGCATGTGAGTCATCTGTGGCACGTGGTTGGTCGGTGAGCGACGCGTGACCGGACAAGGCCGACCGGGATCGTGGCAGGAGGCTAGCCACAACCATGCCGTTTCCTGGCATATTTGATTCATGTCACGTGCATCAGTGGTGTCCCGCGTGGACCGGCTCGAGCTGCTCGCCCGCGTGCTGCGCGATCGCCCGGGCATCACCGCGGGCGAACTTGCCGCCGATCTCGGCGTGAGCATTCGCAGCGTCTTCCGCGATCTCGACCTGCTCCGCGATCGCGGCTATCCCGTGGAGTCCGCCCGCGGACGCGGAGGCGGCTTGCGGCTGCGCGCCAACTGGGGACTCGGGCGAGTGCTGCTCTCGCGAGATGAGGCGTTGTGCTCCCTGCTGGCACTGGCGATCGCCGAGCGAACAGGCTTTCCCATGTTCACCGCGGAAGTGGGGCGCGCGCGCCGCAAGCTGGCGGACGCGTTTCCCGCCGTGGAGCGACGGCGGCTCGCCCCGCTGCGGGAGCGCATCCTCATTGGTGCTCCAGCGTCGGCGGCCGTGCGTGAACGCTATGCGCCACCCGATGGCGCACCGGCGCGTGCGCTGCAGGTCGCGTTCGTGGAGGAGCGCCTGGTGACGGCGACCTATGTGCGCGAGGATGGTGCCGTGTCTTCACGCCTCCTCGAACCGCATGTGCTGGTCATCAACTGGCCCGCGTGGTACGTCATGGCATACGATCATCTACGCGCTGCGCCGCGCACGTTCCGGCTCGATCGCTTCTCGCAGGTGCGCGTCGAGACACAGACGTTTCGCGCCCGCCCGCGCGAGATCGCGGCGGCGTTTCTTTCCACGCCAGGTGTGCGCGCGGATCGTGTGTAGCGGCGGCGGGTGCCGGCGTGTCGCGCACGGTCGCCGACCCCAGACGACCCGTCACCCGCGACGGTCGCTCGCGCATCCGGTTCCAGCAGCGCGGCCAACTGGGCCGGTGCCGAGGCGAGGCTCCGTCGTCTCGCACGGTCACCGCGTACGGAAGTCTCCACGCACCCGTGCCCGGCACGCATGCACGCCGGCGAGCACGCAACGACGCTCCATCGCGCACTACTCGTAACGATCAGGACGATCGCGCGGCGAGGGTGTCTGTGCGCGAGCGTCGCGGGGACTGGCGTACGTCACCCCCACCAGCCAGAAGCTTCCGTTGTGCAGCACGCCCGATGGGTACCCCTCGAGCAACGACGCTTCCGTTCCTGGCGTCGGGAGGAACTCGTACAGGGACACCATGTCCACGTCGATGACTGCACCACTCGCGTCGCGCACGGAGAGCTGCTGTTCGGGTGGCACACCGCGGAGTTCTTCCGCTGTCATCGGACGGAGAGATTGCGCCTCCGACCGCGCAGAACCTCGGTGTGCCGCGGACGCGCTGCGCCCACGGGCGGACACGTTGGTCGCCGCGGCAATTGGTAGCAGCGACGACTGCATCACGGGCTGGTTGGGGGCAATCTCCGAACGAGTTTGCATGATGCCGACCAGCGCATCCGCGGCGCCGTCTGGGGGAAGCAAGAGCGCCGAGAACTGATCACGGCGACGCCCTTCACCCGCGAGATTCGCGGAATCGCGCCGTGGAATCAGCGTGCCGAGCAGCCGATTCCCCCTCCAGAGCGTCACTGGAGTCTCGCGAGTCTGCATCGGTGCGTCGGTGCCTGGTGTACGGGTGAGGTCGTAGAGCACGAGCTGATTGACGCCGTTGGCAATCCGGTTGCCGATGACATAGTCCGCGCCGATCTCGTGCGGCTGGAAGCGCGCGGGCATCTCCACGTCGCCGAGCCACACACCGCTGACATCGAAGACAGACCACTGACTCGGCACGGCGGGCATGTCGCGCAACAACCCGGCCGCAATCGCGTCCTGCCAGCGCGCCGCACGCACCCACAGTCGCCCCGTTCGGTCGACGAGGAATGCGGAGAACGCGGGAAGCGTCTCCGCATACGGCGCGCGACGGACGGCATTCATCGCGCTGTCGCGGGCAGTCCCCTGCTCCTTCACCCACAACTTCGACCACTCGACTACCCATTGCTCCCACTCCGCGCTGGTGATGCGCACTGGCGTCCACGCGCGACGGATGATCGAGCGCAGCGTGCCATCGCTCCCGTACACGCGGATCGCGTACTGGTCGCCGAAGCCCGCGTAGAAGCGATCCTCGGCGCAAAGGAACACTCCGATCGCCGACAGCCAGACCGCGGTCGGGCCTCGCGACTCCTGCTCGAGTTGGATATGGGGAAACGTGCCCAACGGGCGCCCGCGCGCGCCGTCCGTACCGTGCAGTGTCAGCGACAGCGAGTCAGCCCACTGCGTCCCCACCGGCTGCGGAATCGGTTGCGGCAGAGGTGACGTGATGAACTGCCCGTTGGCGAGCACGTCGATCAGGAGCATGGGACGCCCCTGCGCTTCGAACGGGAGCCGCGTCGTGCGCGCTGACGTGTCGGCCGCACTGTGCAGCGTGAGCGTTGCGATGCCTGTGCTGATCGCGATCGTATCGCCGCGTAGTCGGCGGACTACGAGAATGGGGCCCGACATCGCCGCTGTTCCGCCGTCCACCGCGCGCTCGAAAAGCAATCGCCCTTCGGCGGAGTACGTACGGATACGCGGCTGGCGACCATCGACGACAACGATCCGCCCATCGTCAAGCCGCAACACGCCGCGCACGGCGCGAAAGCGCAGCGTCGCATCCGACGTATCGCCGAGTACGAGTCGTGGGGATGCCGCGAGGGCAAGCCGTTCCCGCGCGGTCCACGTGGGCTTCGTGTTGTCGACGATGCGCACGCCAGCGCTGTCGACTGCACGCTGCGCGCAGAGCGGCAGCGCACACCCCACGGACATCACGACCACTGCCGCACAGCGCTTCATCATCCCCTCCTCGCGACGGTGAGACACACCGTACCCGCTCGCGTGCACCCTGCGTCAGCGGCGAAACCAGCGCGCCGCGAGCACGCCACCCAGGAACCCGCCCAGGTGCCCCTGCCAACTCACGCCCGCGGTGCCCGGCAGCACGCCGAGCAGCGTGCCGCCCCACACGGCGGCCACGAGCACGCTGATCGCGATCGCCGACCAACTGCGCGCAAACCACCCCGCCAGCAGGAGAAAGCCGAAGTACCCGAAGATGACGCCGCTCGCGCCGATGTGCACCGAGCCGGGCGCCCCCAGCGTCCAGGACAACAGACCGCTCCCGAGAAGCCCCATGATGGTCACGACACCGAAGTGCCGGCGATCGCGCAGCATCACGAGCCAGCCGAAGAGCAGAAATGACGCCGTGTTCGCGAGCAGATGCTGCACATTCGCGTGGAGGAATGGTGCGGCAACGATGCCGACGAGTCCGTCGACCGTGCGCGGCACGATGCCGAAGCGCAGGAGCGCGCCACCCATGAGCGCATTCACCACAAAGGCGCTCCACCCCGCCGCAAGCGACGTGGCGAGCGTCACCGTCTGTCGCGACAGCGCGCGGGTGAGTTGGCGGGAGGTGCGGGTGAGGGTGTTGGTCACGACCGGAGCATAATGCCAGCCGGCCGGGCTGCCGTGGTACGCCCTCCGGTGCGTGCGCACGAGCCACGCTCATGCGTCACACCCGGAGGGGCGTGCACCACGACCGATCGCCCCTCAGCGTCTGCCAACGAGCCTGCGCACCTCCGCGATCACCTCGGGAAGCAGGAAGATGTCGCCATGGTCACCCTTCGGCAGCACGACCCGTCGGGCGCCCGGCCACCACGACGCGATGCGCTCGGTTCCGTGCAGCAGGTTACGGTCGTCGATCCCGACGATGGCCAACGCCGGCATGCGCAGCCGGGAGACCTTCGTGGAATCGACCATCCACCCGGGCATCGCGTCGAGCGAAGCCTCGAGCGCTGGGGCATCGTTGGCCGCGGTCATCTGTTGCGCCGCTGCCACCACAAGCGAGTCCGGCCACGTCGGCAGGATCTCGCGGAAGAACGACGTGAGTCCATGGCCGCGCTTGAGTGCAGCGACATGCGGCGCACTCCAGCGTGCGAACGCTGCCGAGTCGGAGAAGAACGGCCCGGCCACAAGCGCCGCCGTGCGGACGCGCGACGGGACCTCGAGTGCGAGGTTTGCCGCCATCAACGCGCCCATCGAATACCCCACCACATGCGCCGCGGGCACCTGCAGATGGTCCATGAGCGCGACGAGATCGCGCACGGTGTGGCGGCCGTAGTCCGACGTGCGCGCGAACTTCGTGCTCTTGCCGAAGCCGCGTACATCCGGCACGATGACGCGATGCGTCGATGACAGCGAGTCCGCCATGACCTGCCACATCTCCACGCGATCGGTGTACCCGTGCAACAAGATGATGGGCGTCCCCGTGCCAACCTCGCGGTAGCGCATCGCGAGGGGGCCGGCCACCATGAACCGGTCCGGCACGTCGAGCAGACTGGCACGCGCGCCCTTGGTGACGCGCGCAAGGCCCGCGGCCGACGCAGCATTGGCCGGAAAACGTTGCAAGTCTTCCCGGTAGACGATCGCCGCCGCCTCATCTTTGCCGCGTCGTTCCAGCAGCGCCCCCAGGTCCTGCCGCACGGGCACCGACCACTCGGGCGGCTCGCCGTACACGAGCGCGTCTTCCCGCTCGACGGCCGTACGCAGCAACGACTCGGCGTCGTCGAGGCGCTGCTCGGCCGCGGCAATCATGCCGTCGAGTTCGTGCACCGCGACGCCAAGCAGCGCATCAGCCGAGTTGAACTCGACGCGCAGGGGGCTGCGCGTGACCTCCTCGAGCGTCCGCCGGAGCGACCCAAGTGCCGAGCGCGCGCCACGCACGTCGCCGCGAGCGACGAACGCGCGTCCGCGCGCGTACTGCCAGATCCCGCGCGCATACACCAGCGTCGTCTCGGGCGCAGGCGTGTCGAGAATGGCCTGCCACTTCGCAAAGCGCACCTTGAACTGCAGATGGCGTGTCAGGTGGTTCTGTGCGAACCCCATGCCTGGAGTCGCCAGCACGGCCGCCGGCACCTTCGCCGCCATTGTCTCCGCAGCGCGGATCGTCTGCTCCTCGCGACCGAGCAGACTCGAGGCGAAGGCCAGGAAGTCGTAGTTGTGCGGATAGTAGGCGGCCAGGTAGCCGGTCAGCCCCGGTTGCTGATCCCGGATGAACGATTCGTCCGCGTGTACGGCGTGTTCGTTGGCGCGAATGGCGTCCGCGTACCGGCCCACGCGCACGTAGATGTGGCCCGGCATGTGCACGAGGTGACCGGCGCCGGGCATCAGCGACGCCAGGCGTTCGGCACAGGCGAGTGCGCGTTCGGGAGAATGCGCTTCGACCGCATGGATATAGAGATGGCAGGCGCCCGGGTGTGAGGGCGCCTCGGCAATCACCTGCTCCAATCGGCGCAGGATTTCCGGCGTGTCGCTGCGTGGCGCACCGCTGCGCGTCCAGTAATCCCACGGCGACAGGTTCATGAGCGCGTCAGCGGCGAGGACCTGGAGTTCCCGGTCGTCCGGGAACGTGGTCGCGGTAGCGACGGCTGCTCGGGCCCATGCGCTGTCGAGCGCCGACCGCTCGGCGGTCGGGCGACGCGCGTACCGCGCAGTGAGCGCTGCGATCACCGCCCGCTCACGTGCAGATACTCCCGCCGCACGCCGCTGAGCGCGTGATACCGCGGCATACGCCGTGACGGCGGAGACGGAGTCCATCGCGGCATTGATGTTGGGGCCGGATGCCCACGCGATCCCCCATGCGCACATCGCGCACGACGAGTCGATCCGTTCTCCCTCGGCGAACGAGCGGATCGCCTCCGCATGATTGAAGGCCCACGCGAGCCGAAGACCCTGATTGAAGTAGGCCTGCGCCTTTGGTGAGCGTGTGCTGATCGGCCATGCGTGCGTGCCGAGATTGTCGTACAGTGGAACCCGCGCTGCGGGCTCGCTCGGCGGATCGAATGCAGCACCAGCGACGCCGAAAGCGCCTAAGACTGCAATCGACCAGCGCCGCACATGGGGATGCGAGCGGAACATGGTACGATGGATTGGAGTGGGGGTTGGGCCGGCGGCGCACATGCATGCGATCCGGGCGGCCACTACGAACTGCGTAGTCGCTGCTCGACAGCCGACACGAAGGCCCCCCGCGCCCGCGTGCCGCGCCGCGACCCCGCCCCTGCGCTCGGGGCGCGTTCACCTCCTCATGCAGCGGCAGGGGACACCGGGCCTGCGCTGCCACCATGGGCGGCACGGGATCGAGTCGGAGTCAGCGCTTTGCACGGCGCGACCGGCGCGCGCGGGTGGTGTCAGCGGACGGCCATTCCATGCTCGTCCACGCAGTGTCGACGATCAGCGACTGGGCGTCACGTCGCAGCGCGCTGCCGTCCGTGCGCGTGTGCGCGCTGCTTGGCGGCATACATCGCATCATCCGCCGCGCGCAGCGCCTCGTCGGGATGCCCGTGCGGTTCGAGTTGCGCGTGCCCCGCATCGAAGGCGATCCGTGGTCCGGTCGATTGCACCTGGAGTCGCCGCTCCAGCGTATCGAGCCGCTGTGCGGTGGCATCGCGGCTGAGTCCCTGCGCGACGACCACGAACTCGTCGCCCGCGTATCGCACCACATGATCCTCCGGCCGGAAGCTCTGCCTGAGCTCCGCGGCGAACGACCGCAGCGCTTCGTCGCCCACCTGATGCCCGAGCGAGTCGTTGATCTCCTTGAACCCGCGGAGATCGAGAAACACCACGCTGGCGCCCTCGGGTCGCACCTCGCGCAGCACGGCGGGGAGCGCGCGCCGGTTGGCGAGGCCCGTGAGCGGATCATGGTCGACCATGGCACGCAGCGTGGCCTGCGCAGCGAGCAATTCGCGGTTGGTGACCTCGAGATCGGCGCGCGTGCGCGTGGTCGCCACGAGCACGCAGCCGAGCGCAAGCAACCACTCGGCGCCCGTATCCAGCGCTGACGACACCGCGAGGAACTGGCTCACGGCCGTTGGTGACCACGGCAGACGAAACAGTGCAGGCTCGGTGACGCTCGCGTACGCCACGCAGACGACCAGCGAGAGCCCCCCGCGCAGCACGGCACCCACGCCGAACCAGAGCGCGTGATCGCGCGTGTGGCCAAACGCGACGACGGCTGCCGCGAGACACACGACGGCCACGAGCGCATGGGTCACCACGCCGAGCAGGGGAATGGACGGCACCGAAAGCGCCGTGGTCACCCCGACCGCACCGGCGAGCGCCAGCCAGATGCGCATCCGTCGCTCGGGGGCGGCCCGGTGCCGCACTATCCAGATCCCCTCGACCATCAGCAGCACGAAGAGCGTCTTGCCGGCCACGTACAACCCGCGCAGCAGCGCCGCGTTGGCGTCGGCGGGCTGCAGAAACCAGTACACGTCGGTGATGAGGATGGCCCCGAGGTTGGCGAGCCAGGCGTGCGACCAGGCGCGGACTTCCGCAGAGCGTACGTCGCGCGCGAAGACCACAAAGAACACCGCGATGATGAGCGCGGAGACCAGTTGCAGCGCCGTGTTCCAGCGCCAGAGCGCGAGGTCGACGTTCATGCGCGGAAGGTAGCGGGGAATCGACCCGGAGCGGCACAGCCACCCGCTGCCGCCGGCAGCAATCCGTGCTGACCGAAGCGCTTGCGCCCGAAGACCGGGGTCGGTATGCGCGCCAACGCGGTCGCGCTCCCGAGCCCCGTCATCGAGTATCGCGCGACGCACAACGGCAATCTCCGACTGAGTCCTGCGACGGACAGCAAGCGAAGGGGGCCGCAAAGCCGCGCTGCCGCCCCACTGCGAGGTGCGTCGGTAACGCGCGGGCGCGGGACGTTGAATCGGAGACGGGATGCTACTGGGGACAGCGAGGCGTTCGATCGGCCGGGTCGCACGCGTGAGGCGAGTGGAAGGCTCTGCGGTTCGGTCGGGTCACCCCTCCGACCTCACCCCGGCGCCACTACCTTGCCCGCATGCGAATCGTCGGCGGCAAACATGCCGGTCGCGACCTCACCTCGCCCACCGACCGTCGCGTCCGGCCAACGGCGGAGGACGTGCGCGTGGCGCTGATCACGCGCCTGCTCCCCGACCTTCCCGGGGCACGGGTCCTCGAGCTGTTCGCGGGCACGGGCGCGCTCGGGCTCGAGGCGCTCTCGCGTGGCGCGCGCTACGTGGACTTCGTGGAGTTCGGACGAGGCAGTCTGCACGCGCTCAAGGCCAACATCGCCGCATTGCGCGTGCGCGAGAAGTGCCGTGTGTACATCGAGGACGCGCTGCCCTTTGCCGGAGCGCTCGAGGCGGATGCCTACGATGTCGTGTTCGTCGACCCGCCATACGGCTCGCGGATGCTCGACCGCGTGATCGACCACTGGCGCGAACAGCGCTTCTCGCGCGTGCTGGCCGTGGAGCATGCCCGCACGCACCCGCTGCCACGGGGGGAGTGGCGCACGGTGATCCGCGACTCGGCGGTGACGGTGTATCGGCAGGGGGTGTGACCACAGATGCGGCTGTCGCTCGCGACACCGCGTCCGTATCGACACCCCCAGCACGCGCTACGCCACCCCTGTCCCTGCCATCGGATATCGCAACACTGCGGCGATCCCGCCGAGGCGCTCGAGCGCTGGCGCACACGCGCCGTCGACCACGTGCACTCGTGCCCCCTGATCGAACGCCGTGTGCACCGCGAGCTCCGATGCATCGGGATGCGCATCCACGAAGCGCGGCGAGAGGAACAGTTCATCGACCTGGCCGTGCTCGAGCGCGCGCGTGGTATCCACGTCGCCACGCGCCGCCTTTCCCCGCCCGATCGGCGCGTCTTCGATGGCGCGCAACCGCGCGACATACTCCGCGTCGCGCAATTCCGCGGCCGTCCGCATCGACAGGTCGACGAGGCGGCGCGCATTCACCTCCTCGTGCAACGGCACCGCGAAGCGCGCCCGCGCCGCCACCGCCGGCGGCAAGCGATCGATCACGAGCTGGGCGACGCGCTCGGTGCCCGCGAACACCACCCATCCGCTGCCCGCCTCGCGCGCAATCCGCTCCGCGACGCGCGCCGCCAACTGCACTGCCGCCTCGCGCTGGCTCCGCTCGAAGGCATCGTGCGCCGTGCGCCCGCGCGTTCCCGCGTGGAATCCGGTGCGCGGCACGTCACCCAGGTGCGGCGCCTCGCCCGCGGGGCGATCATTGGCCCACGACTCGATTGCTGTCGCATCGTCGTCGTGCACGCGGTAGAGCGTCGCCGATCGGGCATCCACCCGCGCACACAATACGGGCATTCCCACCTCGAGTGCCTTCACATACGGCGCGGCGAGCACGCCGCGGCGCCACGCGACATGGGTGCCGACCGAAGTGGGCAGTGCGTCGGCATGTGCGACACCGTCCGCCGTGATGAACGCCACCCATCCACGCCCGCGCGGCGGTGGCGACCAATCGGTGAGCATCGCCTCGAGCTGCCGCACCGCGGTGTCGAACGCCTCACGGCGTGCCGCCGAGGCGTCGACGAATCGCCGTCGTTGGTCGGCGAGCCCGTGCTCGAGATCCACCCGCCATGCCCGATGCTGCGCGAGATCGTCGCGCGCGCCGGCGATGTAGACCGAGAGCACGTCCGTGTCGCGCAGCGCGCGACCCAACGCCATCACCGCGTCGTACGTCAGCATCTGCTCCTCCGCCCGGAATCCCGGTGCCGTCCGTGTGGTGTTGCTCAAGGTCTATCGCGCGGACCGAGCGCCGTCCATCGGCACATTCCCGGCGCGGGCACGGAAGTCGGCCGACGGCGCTGCGAGGTCTGCGGTGGCCTCCTCGCGCGTGCCACCCCTGTTGGTACCTTCACGCACCCCCTGCGCCCACCCTTACCCGAGAGAACGCCGATGCCACCGAGGCGCGTGCTGTGTGCGGTACGTCACCTGTTGCTCGCGGCGATCTGCCTGCGCACCGTGAGCGCACAGCCGGCACCTGCGGCACCCGTGACGCCAGTCACCCCCGGATGGCGCTGGTCGATGGACTCCGTGCGTCGCACCGTCGAGGCCGTTCGCGCCGGGCGCTCGCTCACCCCCGCGCAGTGGCCGAACGGCGCGCGAGTCGCCGTCGCGCTGTCGTTCGATGTCGACAACGAGACGGTGAACCTGCGCTTCGGCGAGCCCACCGTCGGCGAACTCAGCCAGGGACAGTACGGGGCACGGGTCGCGCTCCCGCGCATCGTTGCAGGATGGATCCACGAGATGAACACCTCGCTCCCGGCCGACGTCGAGCGTGAACTCGTGCAGCGTGCCATCGACACGCTCACGGCCATCACCGGCATGCGCCCGGTCGGCTATCGCGCACCGTCGTGGAACTTCTCTCCCAACACGCTCACCATCGTGCGCGAGCTCGGCTTTCTCTATGAAAGCTCGCTGATGGCGGATGACGGCCCGTAGGAACTGCTGCAGCGCGGCCAGCCGACCGGGCTCGTGGAGCTGCCGGTGGAGTGGATTCTCGACGACGCCCCGCTGTTCAGCCCGCGCGGGACGAACTACGCGTCCCCGCGGGAGATCGCGCAGGTGTGGATCGACGAGTTCGACAAGGCCCGCGAGGAGGGCGGGCTCTTTCTGCTCACGCTCCATCCGCACGTCTCCGGGCATCGCTCGCGCATCGTCGCACTCGAACGGCTCATCGACCACATCCGCGGGACGACGGGCGTCTGGTGGGCCACGCATGCGGAGGTGGCGAAGTATGTGAAGGCGCAGGCGGGAATGCGCTGACACGCAGGGTGCGTGTGGCAGCGGGGCCAGTGCGCGGCGCGCACGCAACGCGACAGCCTATGCGTCGGCGTTCGATGCGCGCGTGGCTGTCGTCGTCACGGGGAACGCTCTCCGGAAGGCCAATTCTCCCTGGGCGGAGAAGATGATGGCGCGCGTGCCACGCTGCCGGCGCGCCCACTGCCGGTCGAGACAGTGCTCGAGCACGCGAGCGCCCAGCGCGCCGGCCAGATGATGTCGGCGTACACTCCAATCGAGACAGGCCAGGCACGTCGGCCGCCGACTCGCGCGCACCGTCGCGAGGTCGATGCCGAGTGACTCGACGGCCCGTTCGCCGTCGGGTGTCAGCGTCAGTGTCTTCCCGGTGCCGCGCAGCAGTCGACGTTCTGTCATGCTGTCGAACAGCAGGACGCCGAGTTCGCCGGCGAGATGGTCGTAGCAGGCGCGCGCCTTGCGCATCGCCGCATCGGCGGGGCCAGTCGTCACCCTCGCGGCTCCCACGCGCGCCGCAAGACTGCCGAGCGCCTCGATGACGTGCGCGACGTCACGATCGGCGAGCCGATAGTAGTGATGGCGGCCCACACGATCGAGTACGACGAGCCGCGCCTCCACCAGCTTGGCAAGATGGGAGCTGGCGGTCTGCTTGGTCACGGCGGCAGCGCGCGCGAGCTCCGTGGCCGTGAGCGATCGCCCGCCCATGAGCGAGAGCAGCATGGCGCCGCGCGCGCGGTCGCCCATGAGCGTGGCGATGGCGGAGAAGTCGGGGCTGCCGGGCATGGTTCGACGATACTCGAACCATGTCGATCGCTCAAGGACGTACGCTACGGCTCACTCTCACCTGCGAGCGTCCTGTGGCCGTCACCTGTCTGATCCGCTATGAAATCGACCCCTTGCAGCGCGATGCCTTCGCGACCTACGCCGAGTCATGGGCGCGCATCATTCCGCGCTGCGGTGGGCACCTGCTGGGCTACTTTCTGCCGCACGAGGGGAACACCCACGTGTGCATTGCACTCATTCTGTTCGACTCCCTTGCGGCGTACGAGCAGTATCGGCGCACCCTCAAGGCCGACGCCGACGGGCAGCGCAACTTTGCGTTCGCGCGGGAGCACCGCTTCATTCTGCGCGAGGAGCGTACGTTTCTGGAGCCCGTGGTGTCGACGCTGCAGTTCGACGCGGGGCGGCTGATGCCGACGCACGCAACACCGGGTACCTACACCGCAGGCGATCATGAGGAGTGATCCGATGCAGCTCGACGACGTGCACGCGAAGCGTGCGGCCTTTCATGCGCTGCATGCCCACGGCTGCTTCGTGCTGCCGAACCCGTGGGACCGCGGGAGCGCACGCGCGCTGGAGCGCATGGGGTTTGCCGCGATCGCGACGACCAGCGCGGGCTTCGCGTGGTCCCTGGGCACCACCGACAACCACGTATCGCTCGAGCAGGCGCTGACGCATCTGGAGGCCATGGCGAGCGCCGTGTCGATTCCGGTGAACGCCGACTTCGAAGGTGGCTTTGCGGTGGAGCCCGCGGATGTGGCGCGCAATGTCGCGCGCGCGGTTGCTACGGGCATCGCTGGCCTCTCGATCGAAGACTCGACCGGCGACGTACGCGCGCCGCTGTACGACATGTCACTGGCCGTCGAGCGGATTCGTGCCGCGCGGGCCGCGATCGACGCCGCCGATGCAACGGGCAGTGCCACCGCACGTGTGCTCCTGACCGGCCGCTCCGAAGGGTTCTTTGTCGGTCGCCCGGACATCGACGAGACGATCCGACGACTCATCGCCTATGCCGATGCCGGTGCGGATTGTCTCTATGCC
>JALOPS010000286.1 GCA_025453745.1 Gemmatimonadaceae bacterium | reverse complement strand
AGCATGACCTGCCACGGCGCCGACGGCACGTCCTGCGCGATGAGCGGCGCGGGGAGCAGACAGAGCGCCGCAACGGCGCGACGGACACGATGAAGGCGAGGCAGCATGAGGTAACCATGGCAAGAGGCAGAGAGCGCGCCGGTGCGCTCCTGCCTGGCAATCGATGTTGTGCCTCGGATCACGACAGCGCTCGGACTACCCTTGGGTCACGGCTCGATCGACGCCCCGAACACGATCAGGTTGCCGTCGGGCGCGCGGATCATCAGCTCGCGTTGGCCATAGGGTTGATCGCGAACGTCGATGTAGTAGGCGAAGCCACCATGCGGCACGCCCAGCTCGGCCGGATCGCTGTTCTGCAGCAGCCGCAGCCCCGCGCCCTCGCGCTCGAGATACGCGTAGCCGCCGTCGTTGAAGAACGCGGTGAAGCCCAGCGTTTCCGTGAGGAAGCGCAACGCGCGCTCGAAGTCCGCGACGTGCATGAAGGGGGTGATCTGGTGGGTGTTGCCGGTCATGGGGGGCGATGATGCGAAGGGGTGGTACCGAGGTTCCGGGACGGAGATGTTGCCAATCGACTACCGCGGCCGCTGCACCAACGTCGCTGCCTTCAGAACGCCTTCCTTGAACGCTGCAACCGAACGTTCCGCCACGGAATCCTGGACGCCCCGGTATTCACCACGCTAGTGGAAGTGCGGGCGGTGAGTGAGGAACGGCGACTCAGCTATAGCACCGAACGGGCGCACGACAGTCTCGGCAGCGTGCTGCCCCTGACCTTCTTGCCGAGACCTGCGAGCGCCTCCGAGTCGGATTGGCGATTGTGCGCTTGACGGGGGAGCTTACGCGTGGAGTACGAAACATGAGTCTTCTCCAGAAACAGGGCGTGAGTCCGCTCTGTCGCGACGGTCTGCGTCGCACCGAACAGCCGGCCACCCGCCTGAACGGATTTTCCGGACAAAGCCCCCCACGTGCCGCGCAACGCGTGCGGAACGGGTCTGGCGCGGACGAGACGCGTGCCGTACACTGCGCGATACGATCCATCGAACCGGCCGGGTGTGTTCGGCGAGCCGTGGAACCCATCTCGCGCGGGAGCGCTTCGGATGTCTCGTCCTGATCATGACGCACGCCGAGGGCACCGGTCAGACTCGACCGCACGAGACGGAGACTTGCACGCTCCACGCGACGCCAAGCACTTCGGTGCAACGCCGTTCGAACAAGAGCTCGAGCGCCGCATCGCGATCCTCGATGGCACGGGCGGCGAGCAGGCCGATGACCGCGACCTTCCCCACACGGACCGGCTCGCGCTTGCCGTGCTGACCATCGGCTCGGTGCTCGCGGTATGGATCGCGCAGGCGGTCTAGGTGAGCGCGAGCCGCACCTCTCATCTCGAAGCGGCGCTTGTCGAGACGCTCCCGCTGCTGCCGGAGGAGCGGCGGTGGTCCTTCCGCGACATGCTTGCAGTCAAGAGCGGACTCTCCATCGCGACCTGGGGTTTTCTGTTCGGCGGTGCGACGGGCCAACTCGTGGGGTTCGTCGACGGTGTGGTCGCCATGTTCTTCGGCACCGCCATTGGACTTGGCCTGCTGTGCTTCGGGCTGTTGCTCCCTGTCTACCGCACTGGCGCCGAAAGCTTCGTCTTCATGCGCAGCGCCTTCGGCCCGGTGGGCACGAGTGTGCTGGCAGGCGTCCTGCTGATGATCGCTCCGTTCTGGCTGGCGATCCTGTCGAACATGGCCGGGGCCGCGACCGAGCAGGTGCTCATCAAGCTCGCATTTCTTCCTGCTGCGCCTGCGTGGCCAATCG
Source organism: Gemmatimonadaceae bacterium (assembly GCA_025453745.1). Classification (GTDB taxonomy): domain Bacteria; phylum Gemmatimonadota; class Gemmatimonadetes; order Gemmatimonadales; family Gemmatimonadaceae; genus JALOPS01. The sequence continues at coordinate 3,844 of JALOPS010000286.1, read as the reverse complement.
CGCAGGCGTGCGCGCTTGGCGTGCTGGCCATCGGCTGTTGGCTGGCCGCGCTCGGGAGCAACACGGTTCGCTTGGTGAACCTCGCTGCGGCGCCGCTACTCGTCCTGCTCTCCGGCGGCTTGCTGGTCGCGGTGTTCTCGCATAGCGGGTGGCAGACGATCGTATCGGCCGTCCCACCCGCCTCGCCGTACGATCGGGAGACGCGGCTGATGCTGGCGGTGGAGTTGAACATCATTGCCGCGCTGTCGTGGTTCGGTCTCGCGGGCAACCTCATGCGGTATGGCCGCAGCGCACGCGAGGCGGTGTGGGGCACCTGGATCGGGCTGGTGCCGGTGTCATTGCTGCCCGGACTCGCCGGGCTCGCGGCGTCGCTGGTGCTCGGGTCGCCCGATCCGGTGGAGTGGATGACGCCGCTGGTCGGTCCGGCGATTGCCCTCGCGATGCTGAGCGTTCTGGTCTTCGCGAATCTCTCAAGCATCATCGGCATGCTGCAAGGCAATGTCCCGACGATTCTGCAGAACTTCGGTGCACGCGTGCGCGCCCTCGGCTTCGCAGGCAATGTTGCGATGTTCGGGATCGCCTCGGCGCTCATCATCGTACTCGCGACCGACGCGCTGTACACGCGGTTCTACACCGTGAATGCGTACTTCGGCGCGGTCCTCGCGTCCGCGATCGGTGTGCTGCTGGCCGACTGGATCGTGCTGCGCCGAGGTCGGATCAGGATCCGTGCGCTGCATGATGGCGACGCCGTCCGCGGCGGTTCGGTCAGGCGTGGTGTCAATCCCGCGGCGATGGTCGCTCTGGCCACAGGATTCGTTGCGTACCATGGCATGCTCGAACCCGTGAGCCAGACACCCGCCGCGGGTTTCCGTTGGCTCTCGGCGACGCTGCCGGTGACGGCGGTGGCGTTTGCTGTCCATCTTGTGCTGAGCCGGATCCTGCAGCGCACGCGCCGCTGATTGTCATGCAGTCCGTCGCGCCACACTCGACCGGCTGGTAACGTCTCGCTCCCATTGGAAGACTACGGTCGCTATCGTGTGGCGCTGCCCGGCTCGCTGCGCCGATCGAATTCCAACTATCCGAGCCGACGCTTGAGGTCCGCGTTCCGAGTGTTCTCCGGCTCCGCACCGAAGCACCCCGCAAGCGGACTAACGCGAGAACGACAAGCCGACTAAGGATTTGGAAGCGACCGCCGTTCAGTTGGGGGGCAATGAGCGGAGACGTTGAGCCAGCAAGAACGCGAGATCGCTATCTCGAAGCGCTCAGTCGGGCAGACGCGAACGACTACGCGCAGTTGTACGCGCTTGTCCGCTCGTGACGCGGAGTCCGTATAGCGCCAGCGTTGCGCCGCGGCCGCCCCCAATAAGACGCCGTGAACGTAGGCGCGCCAGTGCCGAAGTTACACGGCGCTCCGCATGGGGCGGCCGTCGGGTACCAACGCGAGGTTAGGTGGCAACGTTCGCGCGTCCCTCTCCTAGCCAAGCGATCAACTCCGTTGGAGACGAGAGTACGCGGATTCCGTAGAGCGCGTCTAGCCCCGACTGGCGAAGCAAGGTCGCCAACGATCGCTCTGTGGCAAACGCGTTGCAATATCCCATCGCTGCGGCGGCGTGTGCGAAGTCGGCCATATCGTTGGGCTTGTACTTTCGAGCCTCGTCCCACTGCACCCGAGCGTAGAGTGTCGCCTGCACATGAACTGATGGCAGACTGCGCGCCAGTTCACGCTGAAGAGTCTCGAATCCAAGCGACAGCAGTCTCGCGATCTCCTTGCCGTACCTTTCGCGCTCCAGCGGTTCGACATTCGCAAGCGTCCCGGTGGCGCGGAAGTACATGTACTCACCAACCTCACCAAGCTGCGAGCGATAGGCGCGCAGGACGCCCGCTACCTCAGAAAGGTAGAGCCTCTTCAGGCTTGGAAACTCCTCTCGGGCGGTCGACTTGCTCTGATTGAGTGCACGGCTCTGTGCCACCGCCTCTTCGACGCCAGAATCGATACCTGCAAGGATAGTGTCGAGCATGTCGGCAAACCTTAGCTGCCAGAGCTCCCTGACTGCGTAGGCATTCAGATCGGCGAGTAGATCCGCCGGCAATGATTCGGACTCAAACTGACCGTGACCGACGAAGAACGCCGCCCGAGTCCACACTTCGTCGCGCGGCGGAGCCGGAAATGGAGGGCCACGGTGAAGCACCTGAATCAAGCGAAGTGCCTCCAGAAACACTCGCTCGGGCGGCGATAGTATGACTATTCCGTCGCTGTAGTGATCAATCGCTTCAACAGTGGCACGGCGCTTGGGTTCAAGCCGCTGCTTCGCGAGTTCGCGAACGACAGTCCACTCGATCGGGCAAACAAGATTTCCGTCTTTTCGCTCGCGAGCGAGAGCGGTGGCCAGTTCTCGCGCATGTGGATCTCGTTCAACACCAAGAGCGACATCACACAGCATTCCCCAGTAGGATACGTCGAGGTACAACACGCGCTTCGACGCGAGCTGCTCACCGAGTTCCCTCCGGAGTCGAGCTAGTTCTGGGGTTTCGGTCATCTACTCGGGCTATGAGTTGCCACCTAACGAGGCTGTAGGAAAAGCCCGGGGGAGACGGCGATGTGGAAACGGAACCGCTCGCGCCGACTGGTGTTGGCCTCGAAGAGAATGTGCGGTTCGGAGCGCCCCTCGTCGAGTCCTGCCATGGCCCGCTACAAGTGCATCGACACGCAGCCCAAGTTCCTGCCGGTCGACTTGGCGGCGCAGCTGCTCCCCGGTACCTTCGAGCACGCGCTGCACCATCTGCTCGAGCACGCGATCGACCTGCGTCCCATTGACGCGCGCTACTAGAACGATGCCACCGGCGCGCCCGCCTATCCGCCGGGGATGCTGCTCCGGGTCGTCCTGTTCGCGTACTCGCGAGGCATCGTCAGCAGTCGGGCCATTGCCCGCGCCTGCGAAGAGCACGTCACCTTCATTGCCCTCCTCGGTGTCCACCGAGGCTCGCGATCGCGAAACAGCGCCGCGAGTAGCCCAGGGTCATGACGAAGATCTGCGCGGCCACGCGCTGCTCGCCGATCCACACGCGGACTTGGCCGAAGTCGACCTGCGCCTGCTCGCCCGGCCCGGTCTCGAAGCGCACCGTGGCGCGCGGCGTCGCGGCCTGCCGCAGCGGGGCGACGGCCCGCCGCACGATCACCGGCGAGCCGGTAAAGCCGCGCTCGAGCAGCTCGCGGTGCAGGACGGCCGCATTGAAGCCGACCTCGGGCGCCCGGGCCGCGAGCCACGCGCGGTGCGGATCGAGCCGCGAGGCCACCGCCCGCGCGGTCCGCGGCTGGGGACCGCCCCGCGCCCGCCAGTCACGCACCGTCTTGCGGTCCAGCCCGTAGGCGCGGGCCACCGCCGACACCGACTCGCCCCGCGCGAGCGCCTGCACGAGCTGCTCCACCACCGTCTCACCGACCATCGTCTCCGCTCCGGGCCAAGGCTGCCCAGAACGTGCGGGTCGATCCCTCGCGGCGCTCGCCGCCGCGTCCTCCCTGCGCTCCTCGTCCATCCCCCCTCCATGTGTGGGGGTGGGGAATTTCAGGCGATCACTGTGTGGGGAACTTCACACGATCGCTGACAGCTCTGCAGCACTCGCAGCCCCGCGCCCTCGCGGTCGAGACAGGAGTAGCCGCCGTCGGGGATCCCTGTCGGGGGATGCCTGTCCGGCGTATCGTTCGGGGCGGTCCATCCTGCGGTTCCCCGAACTTCTCCCCCGGCCGGTCGCATGACGACTTCACCTCTCTGCCGGGCGGCAATCGGCCTTGGAACGCTGTTGATCGCGAGCTGCGAGTCTGCACCGCCGCGACCGACCGTCACTC
>JALOPS010000285.1 GCA_025453745.1 Gemmatimonadaceae bacterium | reverse complement strand
CCGCGCTCGGGAGCTGGGCCGGGCTCTCGGTGGGAGGCGCAACGGTGCTGGCCACCATGGCCGCGAGCGCCAGCTACATCGCTGCGCCGCCGGCGGTGCGCGTGCAGCTCCCCGAGGCCAACCCCACGCTGTACCTGACCTCCGCGCTCGCGATCACGTTCCCCTTCAACGTGGTCGTCGGGATCCCGCTCTACTTCAAGATCGCCCAAGCGCTGCACGGCGCCTGACCGTCGAGCCCTCCATGCCCACCACCACGCTCAAGCTGATCACGATCGTCGCCGAACCCGTGCTCGAGTCCAAGCTCGTGCACGACCTGCAGCACCTTGGCGCGACCGGCTACACCATCACCGAGGGACGCGGATCGGGATCGAGCCATCGGCATGCCACCGACTTCCCCGGTGAGAACATCCGGCTCGAGACCCTCGTCGCACCCGCGCTCGCGGAGCGCATCGTGGCGCACATGGCGTCCACCTACTTCGCGACCTACTCCCTCATCTGCTTCGTCAGCGACGTCGCTGTCGTGCGTGGCGAGAAGTACCTCGCCACTCCCACACCTTCGACTTGAGACGTGGCACCATGACCTGCTGCTCACACGACACCGCACCCTCCGCCGAACCCACCACGCGCCGCGACGCGCTGCGACGTCTGGGTACCGCCGGAGCCGCCGCCCTCTCGGCGTCTGCCATGGGCGCCGCGTTCACTCGCCCGCTCCTGGCGCATCCGCGGCCGTACGCCCTCGACACGGAGATCCTCACCCCGGACCAGGCGCTCGCCGAGCTGTATGCGGGGAACAAGCGCTTCGTGGCGGGCCAGGTGATGGCCCCCAATCGCAACATGATGCGGCTCAAGGAAGTCGCCGCCGGTCAGAAGCCGTTTGCCGCGTTCCTGGGCTGCGCGGACTCGCGCGTGCCCATCGAGATCGTCTTCGATCAGGGGTTCGGCGACGTGTTCGTCACGCGCATCGCGGGCAACGTGGCCGACCCCGCGATCATCGGGTCGCTCGCCGTGCCGCGAAGGAGGCCAAGGGTGACCTCGACCAGGCGATCGCGCGCAACGTGCAGATCCAGGCGGAGATCCTGCAGGAAGCCTCGCCGGTGGTCGCGCGGCTGATGAAGGAGGGAAAGCTCAAGATCGCCGGCGGCGTATACGACCTCGACACGGGCGTAGTGACCCCGCTCAGCGTCACTGCCTGAGCGGCCCCCCTCGGGCGACGCGAACCATGGCGTCGCCCGAGGGCGTTGAGTGCATATGCGACCGCTCTCGCTGACGACGCTCAACCTGCAGCACCTCCTCTACTTCTGGACCGTGGCGCGCGAAGGAACCATTGCCCGCGCCACGCAGCGGCTCCACGTCACGCAGCCGACGATCAGCGGGCAACTGCGCGTCCTCGAGCGTTCGCTCGGGGAGAAGCTGTTCGTCCGACGCGGACGTCTGCTCGCACTCACGGATGTGGGCGAGACCGTCTTCCGCTACGCCGACGAGATCTTCACGCTCGGCACCGAACTCGTTGAGACGCTCAACGGGCAGCCTTCCGGACGGCCGCAGCGCTTCGTGGTGGGCATCTCCGACTCGCTGCCCAAGGTCACCACCTATCGCCTGCTCGAGCCGGTGCTGGCGCTCGGTGACGCCCTGCACTGCATCTTCCGCATCGACAAGTCCGAGCGCCTGCTCGCCGACCTCGCGCTGCACGCCGTCGACCTCGTGCTGAGCGACACGCCACTCTCGCCCACCATCAAGGTGCGCGCGTACAACCACCTGCTCGGCGAGAGCGGTGTGACGATCTTCGGCACACAGGCGCTCGCGCAACGCCATCGGCGCGGCTTTCCCCGCTCCCTCGACGGGGCACCCTTCGTCATTCCGACCGCAAACACGGCCCTGCGTCGCTCGCTCGATGCATGGTTGGCCGACACGGGGATCCGCCCGCACATCGTCTGCGAGGTCGAAGACGTCGCGCTGCTGCAGGTGCTCGGCCAGGCGGGGATCGGCCTCTTTGCCGCACCCACCGTGGTCGCCGACGACATCCGGGCGCGGTACGACGTGCGCACGGTCGGTCGACTCGATGCGGTGCGCGAGCGGTTCTACGCGATCTCCGTGGAGCGACGACTCACGCACCCCGCCGTGGTGGCGATGCAGCGCGGTGCCAAGTCGCGCCTGTTCGTCGAGTGAGCGGCTACGCGCTGCGCAGCGTCACCCAGAACGTGCTGCCCGCACCGGGCTCGGTGTCCACACCGATCTCGCCGTCGTGTGCATCGGCGATCCCCTTGGCGATGAAGAGCCCGAGCCCGGAGCCCGAGCGCAACATGCGCGTGGCCTGGAAGTAGCGCTCGAAGAGGCGCGGTCGATCATCCGGCGCGACGCCCGGCCCCTGGTCGACGACGCTGAAGCGGACGCCAGTCGCGCCCGCTCGCTCGGCGCGCACGAGAATGGGCGCTTCGTCGGGAGAGAACTTGATCGCGTTGGCGATGAAGTTGGCCAGGAGCTGCGTGATGCGACGACGGTCGGCCAGCACGCGAGGAAGATCACGCGCCACGGCCGACTCCACGACGATGCCGCGTTCACCCGCGATGGGGGCAAACAGCTCTACCGCTTCGTGCACGAGCTCGGCGGGATCGACCGGAATGGGATCGACACGAAAGCGCCCGGTCTCGATACGCGAGACATCCTGCAGGTCGGAGATGAGCCCGTTGGCCTGTCGCGCCGCACCACGAAGCGCCTCGAGCTGCTCCACGCGCACGGGGACCTGGTCGGCGTCGAGGTCGGCATCGCGCAACAGTGCACCGGTGAGCATCGAGACCGCGTTCACCGGGTTGCGCAGATCGTGCGAGACGATGGCGAGCAGATCGTCGCGGTCCCGGATGGCGGTCCGCGCGTCGTCGTAGAGGCGCGCGTTGTCGAGCGTGAGGGCGGCGAGCGCGGCGTACCGTTCGGCCAGTGCGACGTCATCTGCAGAGAACGGCTTGCGCATTCGCGCGCGCACGAGGTGCATCACGCCGAGTGCGTGGCCGCCGGCGTAGAGCGGCAGGAGCAGCACGGAGCCCGCATCGAGTCGTTCGATGGCCGCCGCGACCGCCTCCGGCGGACCAAAGCTGGTATTGCGCCACTCGGGGAGCTGCTCGAAGCCGAGCAACGTGGGTTCGCCACTACTCGCGACCTGCAGGGCCAGCGCAGTCGACGACGTAACGGGAGCGAGCGTCGCGTTCTCTCGCGCGTGCCGGAGTGCTTCGCTCAACAGCTCGCGTGCATCATCGCGTGATGGGTCGCGATGGGCGATGAGCACCGCAGCACGCGTGAGCGCAGGGGGGAGGAGCTCGATGATCGTCCAGTCCGACAGCGTGGGGATCGTTCGGTGTGCCACACCGGACATCGAGGGCCAGAGTTCGATCGAGTTGGCGAGCACGCGCGAGGACTGCACGAGCCAGCGCTGCTCGCTTTCGATGCGGTAGCGCTCCGTCGCATCGCGGAGCACCACGGCATACAGTCGCCGGTCTCCGACCTGCGTGTGTGCGATCGAGGCCTCGGCGGGAAACTCCTCACCGTTGCGCCGTCGCCCGGAGATGCGGCGACGATCGGCCATCCGTCGCGCCTGGCTGCCCGCGCCGGCGAAGCCCTGCACGTGCCCGCGGTGCGCACCACGCGCCGGTTCGGGCAGCAGGACATCGAGCGGCTGTCCCAGGATCTCGCTGGCGCGCCAGCCGAAGATCTGTTCGGCGCCCCGATTGAAGAAACGAATCCGCTGGTCATCGTCGATCACGACGACGGCATCGGCGGCGATATCGACGATGCTCGCGAGCGCCGTGGGAAGGAGCGCGGGGTCGAGCAGGGCGCGCGCATCGGCCATCTCCTGCAGGGAGCGAAGCGACTCGTCGGTCATGGTGCGAAAGATAGGGCGCGCCCGGTGCCGCAGCGGTTTGCGAACACCAGTGCCTGACCGTCTGCGAACGCGCGGCGGCTCAGGTCAGGAACCGTGTCCGCGCCGACTCCGCGATCGCGACCACTGCCGGATGCTTGAGCCGTCGCTCGGCGGAGATGGCGAAGAACTGCTCGCGCACTTCCTTGATGCGGCCGAGCACCTGGACGCCGTACTGCTTGCGCGTTTCGCGGACGATGACCGTGGGCACGGCGAAGAGGCCGACGCCCGCCTGCCCGAACGTCTTGAGCAGCGCGGAATCCGCGAAGTAGGCGACCATCTGCGGGCGAATGCCGCGCTCGCTGAACCACTGCTCGAGCGGCCGACGGACCGCGCTGGCTTCGCCCGGGAGCAGGAACGGTGCGCCGTCGAGGGACCGCGGGAAGCCGCGCCGATAGCGTTCCACGAGTGCCGGCGCACCCACCACCGTCATGTCGCTCTCGCCCAGCGGATGATTGTACGCACGAATCGGCAGCCCCGAGACCGGTGCATCGGTGATGACGAGGTCGATGGCGTGCGTGCCGAGTGCGGCGAGGAGTCGATCGGGCGAATCGTCCTGGCAGACCAGCGTCATGGGATCGGCCAATTCCAGCGCCGGCTGCAGCAGCCGGAAGGCGACGAGCTTGGGCACGCCGTCGGCGATCCCCACGCGAAAGCGAAGCGAACGGCCGGCCGTGCCGCTGGCCACCGCTTCGACGAACTCGCGCCCGAGACCGAAGATCTCTTCCGCGTAGCGCGCCGCCATCTGCCCGACGTCGGTGAGCACGAGGTTGCGGCCGCGGCGGGCGAAGAGCTGCTCGCCGATCGATCGCTCGAGGGCGCGCACCTGCGTACTGATCGTGGGCTCGCTCACCCCGAGTCGCTCGGCGGCGCGCGTGACGCCGCCTTCGCGGGCGACCGACCAGAAGTAGAAGAGGTGGTGGTAGTTCAGGTCGGGCATGAGGGCGGCGCAGGCGGCGGGAGGACTCCCGGCGAACGCCCTATTGTGCGGCCGACCGGAGCGCGCGGTAAGGGTTGCGCCGCCCCCCGGCGATCAACCCCCGCGTCGACGCGCCCGAATCATCCGCTGCAGCCGCCGCACACCTTCTTCCACCACCGCAAGCTCCGGCCCGAAGGAGAAGCGCGCGTATCGCGTGAAGCGCGACGCCCGTGACGCGCGGCGCTTGCCCGGATTGATGTCGAAGAACTCGCCCGGCACGCAGATCACCTGTTCTTCGAGTGCGGCGCGGAAGAACTGCATCCCGTCGTTGAGCCCGGCCGGCAGCGCCGAGAGATCGGCCCAGCCGTAGAAGGTCCCTTCGGGCGCAATGTCGAACCGGATCCCCACCTCGCGCAGCCCGTCGAGCAGCACGCTCCGCTTGCGCAGAAAGTGCTGTTGAATCGCCGCGGTTTCCGCGCGGACATAGTCGGGATCGAGCAGCGGCACGGCCGCACGTTGCAGCGGCCGACTGCCGCCGCCGTCGAGGAACGACCCCGTACTCGAGACCGCATCGATCACCGCGCGCGGTCCCACCACCCATGTGGTGCGCCACCCCGGGTACCGCCAGTTCTTCGTGAAGCCGTCGAGGATCACCACGGGGTCGCGGTCGACATCGCGCACGTAGCGCGCCGCCGAGACGATCCCCTCGTCGTCGCCGGGCGTCCAGAGATAGTGCGAGTAGAACTCGTCGAGCAGGAGCGTGCAGCGCAGCTCGCGCGCGGTCTTCACCCATCGCTGCAATTCGGCCCCACGTACGACCTTGCCCGTGGGGTTCGACGGGTTGCTGAGCAACAGCGCCGAGAGGCCGCGCCCGGTGATCTCCCGTTCGAGCTCATCGACGGAGAAGGCGTACCCGCGCGAACCGTCGAGGAGAATCGGAATCGCCGTGAACGGGCGGAAGATGTCGAGCAGCTCCTCGTAGGCGGTGTAGTCGGGGAGGAAGTGCCCGAGATTGATCTCGCCCAGCGCAGCCACGGTGCGGGTGAGCGAGAGCCGCCCACCACCGCAGATGCACACATTGTCGGCCGTGTACTTGGACTTCTGTCCAACGCGAAAGAGTGCGTTGTACAGCTCGGCGACCGCTTCGCGCAGCTCGGGAATGCCGTTGACCGGCGCGTACTCCTGATCGGCCGAGGCGATGGGCAGTGCCTCGATCCGTTCAGGCGCGCCGGGGAGCGGCCCGGTCTCCGGCTGTCCCTGGCCCAGGTTGCACCACGACGTGTTCCCCGAGTGATAGCCGAGGCGCGCCGCCTCGGCCATCACGTAGATCACGCCCGTGAAGGGCACGGGGCGAAAGCCCGCGACCTCCGGCGCTGCCCCTCGCGCACGCTCGATCATCAATCCACGGTCGCGATGCACTCGATCTCGACGCGCCCGTTGCCGGGAATCCCGCCCGCGGCGAGCGCCTCGGCGATGTCGGCCAGGAAGACATTGCACTTGACGACGCGATCCATCGTCGAGCCGTTGTCCTCGACGAGCTTCTTGACCTTCTCCATGGCGCGACGCGTCTCCCCCTGTACGCCGTCGGTCGCACCCTGCTGCGTGCCGAGCTGCCCGGAGAGGAAGAGCAGATTGCCGGCCTTGCGCACCGGCTCGTACGGCGCCGTGGGGCGCGCGCCCGTTGGCCCGGGTGCCGGCGCGGGGGCGGGCGTCGACGTGCCCTGCAAGGCGCTGCACGCGCCAAGGACACACAGCGAACTCACGGCAGTGGCGCGGAGCGCCAGGCGAACGCACAGCATGGTGGCGACCTCGGTGGAGGGAAGCACGACGCGCCCCCGCCTCCCGGCCGGGGCGCGCCCAAGATACCACCGGTCGAGCGGTGCGGCCTATTCGTCGGCCACGCTCACCCGGCCACGCCCCGACTGCTTGGCCTTGTACAGCGCACGATCCGCGCGCTCGAGCCATGCCGAGACTTCCTCACCCGACTTGAGCTGCGCGACCCCCATCGACGCGCCGACCTTGAACTCCATCCGCGCGTCCGGGTTGGGCATCTCGCCGATCATCTTGGCCAACCGATTGCAGAGCGTCGTCGCGGTCGCGGCGTCGGTGTTCGACAACACCGCCGCGAACTCGTCGCCACCGAAGCGGCAGAGCGTATCGGTCTGCCGCAGGAACACCTTGGTCATCGCCTTGGCGATCCCCTGGATGGCCGCGTCGCCCACGCGGTGACCGTAGGTGTCGTTGAGCAGCTTGAGCTTGTCGAGGTCGATCATCACGAGCGTGATCGGCTGCCGCGACAGCGAATGCACGTGCACGCTGCGCTGCGTGACGGTGTCGAAGAGCTTGCGATTGCCGAGCCCCGTGAGCGGATCGGTGGTCGTCTCCTTCTTCGCGTCTTCGAGCTGACGACCGACCTTGTCCAGCGTGCCGGCGAGCGTCTGGTACTCCTTCTGATGCTGTTCCTGCCGCACCTGCATCGCCTTTTCCATCATGGCGACCGCCGAGAGGACCTCGGTCTTGATCACGCTCGGGCTGAGGCGCTCGAGCGCGCGACGGGCGCGATCGACCTGCTCGACACTCGTCTTGTCGGCACTCTGCTCGATGCGGATCGCGCGATGCACGCCCTCGATGCACGCCCAGAGCGCGTCGCGCAGTTCGCCGATCGCCGTCTCGACGTGGCGCTGCTCGTCGCGGCGATGTTCGGTGATGGCGCGTCGCACGCCGTCCCAGTCGCGGTCACGCACACCGACCGCATCGCCGTCGTGCTCGCGGGGGACGCCAAGCGTCGCATGGCGCTGCCACTCGTTGAAGATGCGATAGCTCTCGACCGCGGGACGCTCGGGCAGATCGAAGCTGGTGCGCGCAAGGACACCGAGCACGTGCCCGATGGTGTCGAGGAGCAGCCCCACCTCCGACGCCGCGCTCTCGGCGCTGGGCGCCACGGCACCGGCCCGCGCGGCCGCCGAGGGCGCGGACGAGATGGGGCGGACGTCCGGATCGCTGGCGGGGGCTGGCGGTTCCGGAGACGGCGGCGCGGAGGCTTTGCGGAAGAAGATCACGGTTAGGGGTATCGGCCCCACCGGTCTGCCGCTTGAGGACGTCTGCTCGACGATCGCGCGCACCCGTTTCCGGCGCGCGCCCACCGTCACGTCACGGGCGCGCCCCGGCGGCGGCGAACGTCGCTCGCGTGATCTCGAAGCAGGCGCTCTCGACCCCCGCGCTGTTGGGGCGATCGGCCACGCGAACACCGCCGATGCGTTGCACCGCGGTCTGCGACCGGATGTTGTGCAGGCCCACGAAAAAGACCACGCGCTCGACGTGCGCCAACGCGTGCGTCAGCATCAACTGCTTGAGCTCGCCGTTGTAGCGCCCACCCCAGTACGCGCGTGCGAGAAACGTCCACCCGATCTCCACCTGGGACCGCGCCGCATCGTAGCCGTGATAGCGGCTCGAGCCGATGATCGCGCCGGTGGTCGCGTCGAGCACCGCCAGGGCCCCACCGGACGCGAGCGCCGTGGCGAAGAAGCCCGCGAACACCTCTTCGCGCCAGCGATCATGATTGGGGTGCTGCTCCCAGATCAGCGGATCGGCGGCGACAGCGTAGAGCGCCGCCCAATCGTCGGCGACGAGAGGACGCACGGTGACCAGCGTGCCAACGAGTGTGGGTTGCAGGTGCATGTGCCAAAGATAGCAGCCGGCCGTGGCGTGACCGGCCGGTCGTGTCGGAATCGCTCTGGTCCGCTCGTGTGCACCACCGTACCCTGTGCGCATGTACGGTCACCTCGCCATGGCACTCGCGCTTGCAACGCTCGCTGCTGCGACGTCGCACGCGCAGCGCACGGTCACGATGTACCTCACACTGCCCGAGCGCGCGCGCAGCGGCCCACCGCCCTTCTTCCTCTCCACGGAGCACAATGGGTGGGCCCCCGCGGACACCGCGTATCGCTTCATCAATGAGAACGGTCGGTGGGTACTGCGCTTCGCCTACGATCGCCCGTACTACCTGCAGTACCGCATCACCCGCGGGTCGGATGCATCGACGGAGAGCACGGTCGAAGGATATGGGCGACCGGCACGCTTGGCCGAGATCACGCGCGACACCACCATCGATGTCGTCGTGGATGGCTTCGCCGATCGCATCGCGATCTATCGCGGCGGGCGCGAGGGCGGGCCTGAATGGCAGGCCACGGTGGAGCGCATTGGCGCGGCGCTGCAACGCAACCCGCGCAACGCGGTGACGGTGGAGATCGACTCGTTGGGGACGCACACGCCTGCGGCGTGGCGCAGCCCGATTGCGCGGTTCCTCGCCGAGCGCGGGGCACGCGCCTCGCGAGCACGATAGGGCCCCTCGACGTCGCGGACGGTCGCGACGGGGCGCAGTGGCATCGCGCCATGGCGCATCGGGCGGGGAGCGACGAGTGTAGAGGTGCGCGCGCCCGATCTCGCGCCTGCCCTCCCCCACCCTGAGCGTCTCGTGAACCGATCGATCGTGCTGTGGAGTCTGTGCACCGCGTTGGGAGTCCCCGTGCCCCTCGTCGCGCAGCCCGGCGCCGGTGCGCCCATCACCGCCGAACAGCGCGCCGCCACGGCCGCACGGCGTGCGACGCTGGCGGCACGACTGGGTGAGGGCATTGCGATCATCCAGGCCACCGACCGCTCGCAGGCCAACCTCTACGAGTTCATGGTACCCGACACGGAGCATCACGACTTCGTGTACCTCACGGGACTCGACCAGCCCGGCGCCGGCGACGCGGTGCTCGTGCTCAATCCGCGCGGGGCCACGTACCGTGAAGTGCTCTACACACCGGGCGATGTGGAGCGGGTGAAGCTCGCCACGGGGATCGCACACGTCTTCCCGCTCACGCGTTTTCTCGAGGATCTCTCGAGCGCGCTCACGGACTACCGCAACCTCCGCATCACGCAACTGCGGTTCAAGCCCGTTGCGAGCGATCTGAGTCGCGGGCTCGGTGACACCACCAAGGTGCTCTGGTTCAACTAT
>JALOPS010000044.1 GCA_025453745.1 Gemmatimonadaceae bacterium | reverse complement strand
CCGAGTTCTGGGGAGCGTACGAGGACAACGATCCCACCAAGCGGCTCGTCATGATCGCCAACTTCAACAACGACATCGGGGACTACATGGAGTTCTCCGATCGCGGCCTGCTGCCGGTCTCGCTGACCAACGAGGCGTACAAGCTGGCGGTGAACTATGTCGTCTACGCCCTGACCCACTGAACATGCCTGTCGACAGTGCCGTGCCGCTTCCCGCGACGGACGACCTTGCCCTCGCGGAGCGGCTGCGCGACGGGTACGCGGCCATTCGCGGCGAGCTGCGCAAGGTGATCGTGGGGCAGGAGGCCGTCGTCGAGCAGGCGCTGATCGCGCTCTTTGCCGGCGGCAATTGTCTCATCGTGGGCGTGCCGGGCCTCGCCAAGACGCTCCTCGTGCACACCATGGCGCAGGTCCTCGATCTGCGCTTCGCCCGTGTGCAGTTCACGCCCGATCTCATGCCGAGCGACATCACCGGCACCGACATCATCCAGGAAGACGCGGAGACCGGGCGACGGCGCATGGTGTTCGTGCCGGGGCCGCTGTTCACCAACATCCTGCTGGCCGACGAGGTGAACCGGACGCCGCCAAAGACGCAGGCGGCCCTGCTCGAAGCCATGCAGGAGCGGCGCGTGACGGTGCAGGGACGCACCTACCCGCTCGATCCGCCGTTCTTTGTCTTCGCCACGCAGAACCCCATTGAACTCGAGGGCACCTATCCGCTCCCCGAGGCGCAGCTCGACCGCTTCATGTTCCAGGTGGTCGTGGGTTACTTGAGCGAAGACGACGAGCTCGCCGTCGTGCAGCAGACCACATCGATCCAGCGACACGAGCTGCGGCGTGTGCTGACCGCCGCGGAGATCGTCGCGTGCCAACAGCTCGTGCGCCGCGTGCCCGTGGCCGACGCGGTGGCGCGCTATGCGGTGCATCTCGTGCGAGCGACGCGTCCGGATTCGCCGCTCGCGCCCACGCAGGTGAAGGAGTGGGTGCAGTACGGGGCATCGGTGCGGGCGGCGCAGTATCTGGTGCTCGGCGGCAAGGCCCGCGCGCTGCTCCATGGGCGCTATCACGTGAGCCTGGACGACATCGCGGCGCTGGCCGCACCGGTGCTGCGGCACCGCGTGTTGCTCAACTTTCACGCGCAGGCGGAGAAGGTGACGCCGGAAGCGCTCGTCGCGGCGCTGCTCGAGCACGTGCCGCGGCCGACGGCGGGGCTGGCGTGATGACGCGGTGCGCGCGGCGCGGCGCGGGAGGGTGCGCGTGACGGACCGCGTACGCCTCGATCCGGCGACGCTCGTGCGCATCGGCAACCTCGAACTGGTTGCGCGCTGGGTGGTGGAGGGCTTCATCTCGGGCTTGCACCGCTCGCCGCACCTGGGCTACTCCACCGACTTCGCCGAGCATCGGCCGTACGTGCCGGGGGATGACATCCGCCATGTGGACTGGCGCGTGTTCGCCCGCACCGAGCGCACCTATCTCAAGACATACGAGGCGGACACCAACACCAACGTCACCGTGCTGCTCGACGTCTCGGCGTCCATGGGGTACGCGCACGGTGGCATCAGCAAGTTGCAGTACGCCAAGCTGGCGGCGGCAACGCTGAGCTGGTTCTCGCGCCGACAGCGTGACCGGGTGGGGCTCGTCACCTTCGCGGAGGAGGTGCGGGAGATCGTGCCGCCGTCGGCGCGACATCTGCCGCACGTCCTGCACACCCTCGAGCGCGCCACGGCGCGGGGCGGCGGCCCGCTCGCCGGGCCGCTCGCTCGGATCGCGCAGTCGCAGCAGCGGCGTGGGGTGTTCGTGCTGCTCTCCGACCTGTACGAGCCCGCGAGCGCGATCGCCCGCGCGTTGGCACCACTCACCGGCGCCGGTCACGACGTCATCGTGCTTCAGGTGCTCGACGCCGCGGAGCGGACCTTTCCGTTTGGTGATGCGACAACGTTTCGCGATCTCGAGAGTGGGGAGCGGCTCCCGGTGACACCGGCGGCGATGCGTGCGCGCTACCTCGCGGCGATGGACGCACATCTGACGGCCATGCGCGGCGCGCTCAGCGGCGGGCGCGTCGACTATCACCTGATCGACACTTCGCATCCGCTCGAACGGGTGTTGTTCGACGTGCTGGCCCGCCGCGAATTTCTGCGCACGGCGGTGTGATGGGACTGCTCGCGCCGCTGTTTCTGCTCGGCCTCGCCGCGATCGCGGTGCCGCTGCTCATGCATCTCGTGCATCGCGAGAAGCGGGAGCCGACGGCATTTCCATCGCTCATGCTGCTCGAGCGCACGCCGGCGCCATTCACCGCGCGGCGACACCTGCGCGATCCGCTGCTCTTTCTGTTGCGCGCGCTGGCCGTGGCGGCGCTGGCGCTCGCGTTTGCGCGGCCAGTGCTCGGACGGGCACGCGCGCTGTTGGGCGGCGATGCGCAGCAACGCGAGATCGTCGTACTGCTCGACCGGTCGTTCTCGATGCGGCTGCCGGGGCGCTGGTCGCGTGCCATGGCGGCGACCGACAGCATCATCGGGTCGATGGCACGCGGCGACCGGCTCACCCTCGTCGCCTTCGCGCGGCGCGCCGAGGCGCTGGTGAGTGCGACCGAGGCCAGTGTCTTGCGCTCGGCGCTCCAGGGGCTCAGTCCCAGCGACGACGGCACACGCTTCGCACCGGCGGTGGCGCTGGCGCGTGAGCTGGCGGAGAAGAGCGAGGCTCCGCGCAAGGTCGTGGTCGTGCTGTCCGACTTCCAGCGCAGTGGGTGGGATCTCTCGGCCGAGTCGCGGTTGCCCGCGGGCGTCGCGGTGCACCCGATCGACGTGAGCGGTGCGGCATCGGTGAGCGATCGCGCGGTTCGCGCGGTGACGGTGCGCGCGGTGAAGGGGTCGGGCGAGGGAAGCACGCGTGCGATCGTGGCGGCGCGACTGTCGAATGTGGGGCCTGCGGTGCGGCAAATCGGTGTACGTCTCGAGGTGAGCGGGCGCGTGGTGCAGCAGCGCGTTGTCGATATCGCACGCGATGGCGCGACCGCGGTAGAGTTCGACGCGATACCGTTGCCACCGGACGCTGTGCCCGCGCGCGTGGTGCTGGCCAACGACAGCGTCAGCGGCGATGACGCGTATCACTTTCGATTGCAGGCCGCGCCCCCGCTGCGCGTGCTCGCGATCGAGGGGCGACCGTCCCCGTTCGTATCGCGCGCGCTGGCGCTGAACGACGACCCGCGCATTGAAGTGCTGGTGCGCCGCGCGGAAGGGGCGACGGCTGCGGATCTCGTCGGTCGTCGAGTGGTGATTCTGGTCGATGGCGCCTTTCCGCGAGGGCTCGGTGGCGATCGGTTGGTGCAGTTTGTGCGTGAGGGCGGCGGGCTCATCGCCGCGTTGGGTGAGCAGGCCTCCGCGCGCACGTGGCCATCTGCGGCACGCGCGCTGGTGCCTGGTGGTGTGGGGGAGCGACGGAGCGGCACGATGGCGCTCGGCACGATGGACGCGAGCCACCCGGCGGTGGGCGAAATCGGGAGCGGTGCGTTGCTCGCGACACGGTTTGCCGCCACGCGCGCGATCGATACGACAGGCGGTGTCGTGGCACGATTTGCGGACGGGCGCGCCGCGCTCGTGGAGCACGCGCTCGGCGCGGGGCGCGTCGTGACAATGGGGATGGGTCTCGACGGCACGTGGAGTGATCTCCCGACGCAGCCGCTCTTTCTGCCGTTCGTGGTGAATCTCACCCGGTACGCGGCCGCGTGGCGTGCAGCACCGGTGGCGGAGGCGATTGGTGCGCGGGTGCGCCCATCAGACATTGCCGGCACCGGCGCGAGTGCGGTCGGGCAGTGGGCCGTGGAGTCACCGTCCGGGGAGCGATCGATCGTCGGCGGCGCGAATGCGCCGGCGGCGCTCGAGCTCACGGAAGCCGGCGTGTATGCCATGCGTCCGCGCGGTGTGCCAGGGGCGCGGGCGCGCCTGGTGGCGGCCAACGTGCCGAGTGCGGAGCTCGACTTCGCCACGATGGATCCCTCGCGGCTCGTCACGGCGGTGCTGGGTGATGCGTCGAGGGACGCGGCGCCGGCGACGCCTCCGGCAGAGCCGACGCCCGCGGAGCGCGAGGCGCGGCAGTCGGCATGGTGGTACGTGCTGCTCGCCGTGCTGCTGCTGCTCTTGGCCGAGAGTGTCGTCGCGCGACGGGCACCTGCACCATCACGCGTCGGGGTATAGCATGATGCAACGCGCTCGACACTCGCTCCGCCGGATGCGCCCCGCATGACTGCTCCGCACCTCCCGCTCGACGCGACGCTCGCACCGCTGTTGCTCGGTGCGCGGCGGCGCTGGCGCGCACGCCATGTGGCCGTCGGCGTGGCGGTCACGGCGTCGGCGGTGGTGCTGGTGCTGCTGCTCGCTTCGGTTGCACTCGAAGGTGCGCGCTTCACACCACGCGCGATCGGCGTCGCGCGCCTGGTGCTCGCCGGTGTCACTGCACTGGTGATGGGTCGGTGGCTCGTGTGGCCACTGCTCCGTCCGCTGAGTGATGAGCGGTTGGCGCTCTACCTCGAAGAGCGAGAGCCGACATTGGGCGGCGCGCTGTTGACCGCGGTGACGCTCGGCACGCGACGAGATGCCGGGCAGTCTCCACTGCTCGAGCGCGGCGTGACCGCCGATGCGGTGCATCGCCTCGCGCAGTCCACGGTGTTGCCGCGTCTGGAGTGGCCACGCACCTGGCGGGCGCTCGCGCTGGCCATCGCGGTGCTCGGTGGCGGTGCCGCCGCCGTCGCGTGGGGGCCCGCATACCTGCGGACCGCTGCGATGCGGCTGTTGCTCCCGTGGCAGCAGGCTGCGGCCGCGCCCGTCTACGCGATCACGCTCGAGCCGTCATCGCTCGTCGTGCCACGTGGCAGCGATGTACAGCTCGCCGCGTCACTCGTGGGCTTCGCCGCCGACTCGGCCACTCTCCTCGTCCGCCGCGGGGGGAGCGCGACGGTGGAACGCATCCCCATGGGCGTGCGCGCGAGCGGCGGATTTGTCGTGCGGCTCTTCGACGTCACGGAAGATGCGACGTATCAGGTCGAGTCGCGCGAGGTGCGCTCGCCGGAGGGGCAGCTCCGCGTGAAAGACCTGCCCGGCGTGCGACGGATCGGTGTGCTGATGCGCTACCCGGGCAACCTGGGGCTTCCGCCTGACAGTACCGACGACGGCGGCGATCTGGCTGCGCCGGGCGGCTCGATTGCACTGTTGCGCATTCGCACGACGCAGCCGGTCACCGGTGGACAGCTCATCTTCGACGATCGCGACACGCTGCCACTCGCGCGACTCGACGATTCGACGGTGACTGCCCGCGTGACGGTGCAGCGTGACGGCTTCTATCGCGTCGAGCTGCGCGCGGCCGACAGTCTGCTGGTCCGCGGCACGGTCGACTACGTGGTGGACGTGCTGGAGGACGCGCCGCCGACCGTGCGCATCACGCAACCGGGGCGCGATGTGCGTCCCACGAGCGTCGACGAGATCCTCATCGAGGCGGAGGCGAGCGACGACTACGGCGTGGCGCGGCTCGAACTCGTGTACCGCGTCAATGGCGGTGCCGAACGATCGGTGACGCTTGCCGCAGGGAGTGGCGCGCGGCCACGCGAGGTGATCGCGACGCACACCCTCTTCCTCGAGGAGATGGGGCTCGTGCCGGGTGACGTGCTCAGTTACTACGCGCGCGTGACCGACACGGATCAGCGTCCCCGTCCCAAGACGGGTGCGAGCGACATCCAGTTTCTGACGATCCGTCCGTTCCGGCTCGAGTACCGGCAGAATCAGCAAGGGGGGCAGGGGAACGCCGGCGAACAGGAGATGAATCCCGGCACGCTGGTGCAGCGGCAGCGCGAGATCGTTGCGGGCACGTTCAAGGTCGAGCGCGATCGCGCGCGTGTGCGTGCGGGCACGTTGCGCGGCGACATCAGTACGCTGCATCTCTCGCAAGGGAGACTGCGCGAGGAGGTGGCGGACCTGCAGCGGCGTGTCGCGCGGCCGGCCGCGCAGGCCGCCGACTCCGGGTTCCGCGTGCTCGCGGAGGTGTTGCCCAAGGTGGCCGTCGAGATGCAGACCGCCGAGACGCTGCTGGTCAAAGGCAAGACGGCCGACGCGCTCGCACCCGAGCAACGCGCGCTGCAACTGCTCGAGAAGGCCGAGGCGGCGTTTCGTGAGGTCCAGGTCTCGATGCAGCAGGGGGGCGGAGGTGGTGGCGGCGGTGGTGGTGCCAACGCCTCGGATCTTGCCGACCTGCTCGAGTTGCAGACGGACAAGATGCGCAATCAATACGACCAGGTCGAACGTGGCGGTGCGGCGCAGCGCGCACAGCAGCGCGACGAGACGCTGGAGCGATTGCGGCAACTGGCAGCGCGACAGCAGCGCGAACTCGAGCAACGTCGTGCGCAGCAGCAACGTGGCGGCGGAGGTGCGGGCGCGTCACAGCGACAGCTCGCCGAGGAAACGGAGGCGGCGGCGCGTCAGCTCGAACGACTTGCGCGCGAGCAGCAGTCGCCGGAACTCGAGTCGACCGCACGCGAGATGCGACGTGCCGCGGAGTCGATGCGTCGTGCCGCGGGGGAGAACGGCGCCGGCGCGTCGGCGCAGGCGGCGTCGGATCGGCTGGCCTCGGCCCGGCGCGCGCTCGAGCGCAGCCGGGATGCGTCTGCGGGCACCGGATTGGCGGACGCGGCCAACCGGGCGCGCGCACTCGCCGACGAGCAGCGCGAGGTGCAGCGCGAGGTCGAGTCGCTGGCCGCGGGCGATGCGGCCGCGCGCGCGGAGGGACAGCGCGCGCTCGATGCTCGCAAGCAGGCGATGGAAGCCCGCGTGCGGGAGTTGGCGAGCGATCTCGATGGGGCGTCGCGTGAGACGCGCGAAGTGAATCCGCGTGCGTCGCGTGCAGCGGCAGCGGCGGCGGCAACGGCGCGCGAGTCACGACTGGGTGACAAGATCCGTTTTTCGCGAGACGTGCTGCGCCGTGCGGATGCGGCGGACTACCGGCGCAATCTCGAGCGCTCGATTCAGCAGGATCTGGACACACTCGCGCGTCGCGTCGCCGATGCGGTGGGCGCGCAAGCCAGCGGACGCGACTCGTCGCAGCGCAGCACGCGGGCGCTCACGCAGGCGCGCGATCTGGTGCGCGCGATGTCATCGCTTGATGATCGGCTGCGCGAGCGTGCGGCGCGTGGGGATTCCGGACGCGGTGGGCGCGGCGGGAATGGAGGTGCCGAGGCAGGCGCTCAGCGGCGTGATGAGGCGCGGGGCCAGGGACAGGGACAGCGCCAAGGTCAGGGCCAAGGTCAGGGCCAAGGCCAAGGTCAGGGCCAAGGCCGAGGTCAGGGCCAAGGCCAAGGCCAAGGCCAAGGTCAGGGCCAAGGGCAGGGCCAAGGGCAGGGCCAAGGCCAAGGCCAGGGCCAAGGCCAAGGGCAGGGCCAAGGCCAGGGACAAGCCCAACGCGACGGCAGTGGCGCGGGCGGCAACGTACGAAGCGGTGCCACTGGCGGCGGTATGCGCACGCTCGGTACCACGGGCGGCCAAGGGCAGGGTGCGCCCTCGGGAATCGGACGTGGCGATCCGTTCACGGTCGAGGAAGCGCGACAGCTTTCGCGCGAGCTCGCCGCGCGACGCGATGCGGCGCAGGAGCTGCGACGGGCGCTGCGTGGCACCGGTGTGGACGTGCGCGACCTCGATCGCGCGATCGCGCAGCTCGACGCACTCGACGGCGCGCAGGTGCTCGGCGACCGCGACGCACTCGCACAACTCCAGGCCAACGTGATCGAATCGCTCAAGGCCTTCGAGTTCACCGTGCGACGCAAGCTCGATACCGATGCGCCGGGTGCCGCGCTGGGCGGCAGCGAGCAGGTCCCGGCCCGCTATCGCGACGCGGTCAACGCCTACTTCAAGGCGCTCTCGTCACGGCCATAGCGCACCGCGCGCGCGGTGCGACTGCGCGCAGCCGCGCACCGATCGAACGCTAGCCAACTGCGGCGCCCGACAGCACGCCGCGGATCTGCGCCACCCGGCGCCGGCCGATGGGCACCACGAGCCCTCCCGCGAGCTCCACCAGCGGTGCGCGTGCGCCACGCGGACGCCTGAGCGCGGCGATCGCCGTGCGACGCACCAGCCACGAGCGATGCACGCGCAGAAATGCCCGCCCGAGCTGTGCCTCCAGGCGATGCATCGGTTGACGAATCAGGTAGCGCCGTCCGGCGTGGACCGCGGCATACACGCCATCGGCTTCGATGGCGACGATGTCCCGTATCGGAATCACGACATCGCGCGTGCCGACGCGCGCGAGCAGGTGCGCCACGGCATCCACGTCGGATGCCGGCGCCACATCGGACGATCGCACGCCCACCGCCGCGTGCACGCGGTCGATCGCGCGCGAGAGCCGTGACTCCTCCACGGGCTTCGTGAGATAGTCGACCGCGTCGAGATCGAACGCCGACACGGCGTGTTCGGCGTATGCGGTCACGAACACGATGCGCGGTGTCGCATCACCCCGCAGTGCGTCGGCCACGGCGAGCCCCGAGGCGCCGGGCATCTCGATGTCGAGAAAGAGCACGTCCACGGCTGTCCGCATCGCAAGCACCTCCGCGCCCGAGGCACACTCGGCGACGACACGGACGTCAGCGCGTGCGTCGAGGAGCTGTCGCAGGGCGCGTCGGGAGAGTGGTTCATCGTCGACGATGGCCACGCGGAGCATCGTCATGCCGCACGCTCCCGTGGTGCCAGCGGCAGCCGCACGCGTGCGATGACGCCGCGACCATCGGGGGGCGGTGCGATCTCGAGTGACGCATGCGCGCCGTGGAGCTGGGCGAGTCGTTCGCGAACGTTGCGCAGGCCGACGCCACCGAGCGGCGGATCCTCGCGCAGGCCGGCGCCGGTGTCGCAGACGGTGAGAATCAAGTCCCCCGCGTCGGCATGCGCCGTCACCGACAGCAGCACCGGCCCGCTCACCCGAGCGACGCCGTGCCGCACCGCGTTCTCCACGAGCGGTTGCAGCACGAGCGACGGCACGAGGACATGCTGCCATCGCGCTGGCACGTCGTAGCGCACACGCAGGCGCTCCCCGATGCGCAACTGCTCGAGACGAAGGTATTCCCGAATGAAAGCCAGTTCGTCCTGGAGCGGGATCTCATGCCGTGCGTCTCCGTCGAGTGTGGCCCGCAGCAGTCGGCTCACACCGAGGAGCGCCTCGACGGCGGCGGTACGCTCGCCATCGCGCACCAGCGCGACCACCGCATTGAGCGTGTTGAAGAGGAAGTGCGGACGCAACTGCGCGCGTAACGCCGCCAGACGCGCCTCGGCCAGGCGGGCGGCGAGCGTCTCCACCTCCCGCGCATGTTGATCGGCGCGGGCGCGCTGGCGCTGCGACGAGCGGAAGGCCGCGACGGCCGCGTACACCAGCACACCACCGGGGGTCAGCAGCATGGCCCACCAGATGGCGGTACCCGCGAACGTGACACCGCTGGTGGGGGTCAGCCAGTGCGACGCGGCGGCGGCCGCGACGGCTTGCACCGCGCAGGCACCCAGTGCGGCCAGTGCGTGCACCGTCAGCGCGCGCACGCGCCACGGTCGCACCAGCGGGACGCGGTCGACCAGCGTCGCCACGAGCATCGACAACGGCGCCCACACCAGCCAGCAGGCGCCAACGATGAGCAGGGATCGCCAGAGCGCGGGCGCGTCGCTCACCTGTGCGCGCGAGACGAGCGTGAACGGGATGCCGAGCGCCGCCGGCACGGTCCAGGCAAGCAGGACCCACCCCGCGTGCCATCCGTCGGGCAGCCAGTGATGTCGTGACGTCTGCATGAGGCACCCTACGAAGAGGAGCGCAGCACCGATTCAGGACGATGCTGCGCAGGCCGGTCGCTGCACGTCCCGCTCGCAACGGGGAGTGCGCCGCTCGCACCAGCAGCGAAACCGCACCGGGCGACCGATCGGTACGCGAGGCACACCCTCAACCGGTTCTCGCATGCTGCTTCGATCTCTTGTGGTCCTCGTGCTCTCGGGCACTGCCATCACCCTTCCGGCACAGGGCACGACCTGTCCGGCCCCATCCGCGCGCGCGGCTGGCGCGTCGTGGGCGCGCTGGGGCGCGGATGTGCGCAACACGCGCGCCGTCCCTCGTGGCGCCGTGCAGATCGATCGTGCCGCGCTCGAACGCCTGCAGTTCAAGTGGGCCGTATCGCTGGGCGACGTGATGAATGCGCGGTCACAGCCGGCGGTGTTCGCCGGGACCGTATACGTCGGCTCCGAGAGTGGCCACCTGCGCGCCATCGACGCCGAGTCCGGATGCGTGCGCTGGACGATGGCGAATGGCGCGCCCGTGCGGTCCGGCATCGTGGTCGCGCCGCTGGGTGCCGACACGCTGGTCTGGTTCGGCGATGTGGCGGGACACGTCCATGCGGTCGATGCACGCACCGGCACCAAGCGGTGGACGCGTCGCGTGGACGCGCACATGGCCGCAATCATCACGGGCACACCGCAGCTCCACGCCAACACGCTCTACGTGCCCGTCTCGTCGTACGAGGTGGTGCTTCCCCTGCAGCCTGCATACGCGTGCTGCAGCTTTCGTGGCAGCGTCGTGGCCGTGGATGCCGGCACGGGCACCGTCCGCTGGCAGAGCTTCACCATCGCCGACACGGCGCGCGCGACCGCGTCGGGGGCAACTGGCGTGACGGCGCGCGGGCCGTCGGGTGCGGCCGTCTGGTCGACGCCAACCATCGATGAAGCACGCGGTCGACTGTACGTCGGCACCGGCAACAACTACTCCGAACCGACGACGAGCACGAGCGACGCGATCCTCGCCATGGAGTTGGCCACGGGGCGGATCGTCTGGTCGCGGCAATACACCGCGAACGACGCGTATCACCTGGGGTGTGATGTGCCCGGCAAGCCCAAGTGCCCGGCATCCGACGGCCCGGACGCAGACTTCGGGCAGCCGCCGATTCTGCAGCAGCTCGACGGTGGGCGTCGCGTGCTTGTCGTGGGGCAGAAGTCCGGCATGGTGCATGCGCTCGATCCCGATCGTGACGGCGCACCGCTGTGGAGCGTGCGGGCCGGCGGTGGCGGCAAACTCGGCGGAGCGCACTGGGGCTCCGCGGCCGATGCGCGTACGGTGTACGTGCCGATCGGCGGACAGGAAATGACGCCGGTGGCCGACAGTACTCGACCCGAAGGGTTCCGTCTCGACCCGATCCCGACCAAGGGGGGTGGACTGGTCGCGCTGGATCTGGCCACCGGTCGCGAGCGGTGGCGTGCGGCACCGGCGTCGTGCGCGGGGCGGTCGCGCTGCACTCCCGCGCAGTCGGCGCCGGCGACGGTGGCGGGTGATGTCGTCGTGTCGGGCGCCGTCGACGGCGTGCTGCGTGCCTACGACGTGCGCGATGGACGCGTGCGCTGGACGTTCGACACGGTGCGCGACTTCACACCGGTCAACGGCGGGCGTGGGCGCGGTGGAGCGCTCGATGTGGCGGGGCCGGTGATCGTCGGGCGGATACTGTATGTGATGTCTGGCTACGGGCAGTACGGCGGGTTGCCGGGAAATGTGCTGCTCGCCTTCGAGGTGCGCGAAACGACCCGCAGGTAGACGTGCCGACGGTGCGCTGCACGAGCCGTCTCCGTTCGTGCGGCGCCGCCGACCATTCGTGATGACGCCTGCGACTCGCCCGACCCGCCGTCGTAGGATCGCACGCACCGGCTTCCGCGGTGCGTCTGCGGTCCTCCTTCAGCCCGGAAGGGTCATGTCTCGCCTGGTGTGCAGTGCGCTCTCGCTCTCCCTGCTGTCGTCCGCCGCCGTTGCGCAGTCGTCGTGGCGCGAGCACCTCGACGTGTCGCGCATCGCGGCGCGCCGCGACTCGTTTGTCCTGCTCGCGCGTGGCAACGCCAACGGCTTCGACCGCATGAGCGTCGAGGCCGATGGCAAGGCCTGGCGCCTCTCGGATGAAATCAGTCTCAATGGACTCGGCTCGCAGAAGTCGACCATTCGCTTCTCGCACACGTTGGTGGAAGAAGCGCTGCGACAGGAGGGGAAGTTCGGCACGATGGACATGCGCATCACCCTCGATCGCGGCAACGGGCGCTTCACCGGCTCGGCGCTGACGCCCACCGGCGGTCCGAATCCGGTCGCCATGGATGTACCGGTCACCGACGACGTGATCGACGACAACGCCGTCGTGCAAGTGCTCCCCTTCATCAAGTGGCGCGAAGGGCTGTCGGTCACCATTCCGGTCTTCACGAGCGGCAAGGGTACGGTCGTCTCGCAGGTGGCCACGGTGACCGGACGTGGTACCACGCAGGTCCCGGCGGGTGCGTTCGACACCTGGCGCTTGGCCGTGAGCGAGAACGGGCGTACGTGGCTGACGGCGGAAGTGAGCACCACGGCGCCGTACCGCGTCGTGCGCCTGGGGCAGGGCGGCGGCGGCATGGACCTGCAACTCGCGAAGTAGCTCTCCGTAGGACACGCCGATGATGCAACTTGTCGGCATGGAGCCGTCACCCCGACTCGTCGATCGCCCCGCGTGGATCTGGATCGCGCTGACCGTCTGCACCTGCGCGTTCATCGGTGTTGCCCCGCAGGTGCACGCGTTCGAGGTGATCGGTGTGGCCGATGCGCCGGCGGTGGCCGTGCGCTGGCAGACGGGCGTGGCGGTGTTCTGGGCACTCATAGCCGTGCCGCTCGCTCGCGGCTGGTCGCTGGCCGATCGCGAAGGGCGCGCCCTCGTGGGGCTCGGCGTGCTCGCGTTTGCGGTGAGCTTTGCGTCGGCGTGGCTCGCGTGGGCGCTGCTCGAGCCGACGGGGCCGTACAAGCGCGGGATGATGATCGCTGAACTCGTCAGCGGCTCGTTGCCCACACATGGGCTGACGGCGGCGCTCCTCTCACTCGTGGGGTCCTGGACCAATGGCAAGCGACAGCGTGCGCGCGCGGCCGATCGCGAGGCGTTGCTGGCCGCACATGCCACGCGCGCGGAGCTCGATGCGCTCCGCGAACGCGTGCAGCCGCACTTCGTCCTCAACGCACTCAACACCATCGCCGCGCTCGCGCGCCGCGGCGATGGGGATGCGGCTGGCGACGTGGCCGCCGACCTGGGCGAGGTGCTGCAGTATTCGCTCGCCGTCGCGGGTGATGCGATCGCGTTCGATTCCGAACGCGCGATCGTCGAGCGGTATCTCGCGATCGAGCAGGCACGCTTCGGCGATCGGTTGGTCGTGACGTGGGAGATCGACCCGGCAATGCATACCACGCGCGTGCCGGCGCTCTCGTGGCAGCCGGTGGTGGAGAACGCGATCCGCCACGGGGTCGCGAGGCGCACGTCTCCGGGCGTCGTTGCACTCGCTGCGCGACGGGCGGACGATCATGTGTCGCTGCTCGTGGATGCCGACGGCCCGGAGCACGACGACATGTCGCGTGCCGCATCGCGTGCATCGCCTGACGCAGCGCACGAAACGGCGCCCTTTGGCGGATTGGGCATCGGCGAAGCGACGCTCGAGCGCCGTCTCGCCCTGCTCTTTGGCGATCGTGCCGCGGTGACGCGCGTGCCTCGACCCGGCGGGGTTCTCACGGAAGTGCGCATTCCTCTCGCGCCGAGCGCGGCGTGACGGTGCGCGTCGTGGTGGCGGACGACGAACCGTTGGCCGCCGAGGGGCTCGCAGCGGAGATGCGGCGGCTCGGCTGTGATGTGGTCGCGGTGACGCGCAGTGGCGACGACGCGATCGCGGCGTGCGTGCGGGAACGTCCGTCGTTGCTGCTGGCCGACGTGTCGATGCCCGGGCGCGACGGGCTCGCAGTGGCGCACGCATTGCGGCAGGCGGCACCGGAGGTGCGCGTGGTGTTCGTGACCGCGCACCCGCACTACGCGGTCGAGGCCTTTGCGGCCGATGTGGTGGACTTCGTGCCCAAGCCCGTGCGCCGCGCACGGTTGGCGGAAGCGCTGGCACGCGTACAGCGCTCCATCACCGCGGGCGAAGACGAGGCGCGGCTCGTCGTCGGCGAGCGCGGCGCGCTCCACGTGCTGAGCATTCGCGACATCGAGTGGGTGCAGGCCGATGGCGCAGTGCTATGGCTGCACACGCCGCTGCGCGCGTGGATGGTGCGCGAGCGCATGCACAAACTGGAAGCGCGCATGACGCCACACGGGTTCTTGCGCGTGCACCGCTCTGCGTTGGTGCGCGAGAGTGCGATCGTTTCGCTGCACCCCGAAGAGAGCGGTACGGCCACGGTGGTGCTGCGCTCCGGTGCTCGCGTACGGGTGTCGCGCGATCGCGTGGGCGTGGTGCGCAGCGCACTGGCGGGAGCGCTGCCAACGGCCTGAGCGCAACCGGCGCTATGGCGCGGGCAATGGAACCGTGGTCACGCGCGTCGCCCCGTGGAGAGGAACCGGGACGCAGTGCGGGCATCCGGGACCAGCACCCTCGCACGGTGCCGACGCCGCGCCGCCGCTACCTAGGGGGATCCCGGGGGCCCTCAGACCGCAAGCCGCTCCTCGCGCAATGCTCCCCAAGAGGGCGCGGGGCGGGGGGACCGTCCGCCACGTCGGAGGGGACGCGGGAGCGGCCGTGTGACGGAGCGCACCATGGGCGACGGTCCGGGTAGTACGGAGGGCCCGGCGCGTCGTCCGCCCGGCGCACGATGATACATTCCGGATCGGTATCCGGGCCCCTCAGCCGACATTCCAGCCATGCGAACGAATAATCCTGTCCTTTCCCGACTTGCCGACGCGGCTCGCGCCACGGCGGCGGGGTCACGCTCCGGGTCGATGACGCTCGCCGGCACCGCCGGAAAGGCGTTCATCCTGCTCGCGGTCACCACGTTTTCGGCGGGGCTCACCTGGCAGCAGGTGGCGGTCAATCCGTCGATCCTCATGCCGGCGCTCCTGGTCGGCGGCATCGGCGGCTTCATCCTCGCACTCATCGCGAGCTTCCGTCCGCAGTCCGCCCCCATCACGGCTCCGCTGTACGCCTCGCTCGAAGGGATCTTCCTGGGCGCGGTCTCGGCGATGTACAACGCACGCTTTGCCGGGCTGCCCATGCAGGCGGTGATGCTCACCTTCGCGGTGGCGGCCGGCGTGTTCGTGCTCTACCGCATGGGCGTGTTGCGCGCGACGGAAGGCTTCAAGCGCATGATCGTCGCGGCAACGCTCGGCATCATGCTGTTCTATCTCGTGTCGTTCGTGTTGTCGTTCTTCAACGTGAACATCGGCTACTTCCAGTCGACGAGCATGATCGCGATCGGCATCAACATCGCGGTCGCGGCGGTTGCGGCGCTCAACCTGGTGCTCGACTTCGACCGGATCGACGAAGGGGTGCGCGCCGGTGCACCGCGGCAGCTCGAGTGGTTTGCGGCGTTCGGGTTGATCGTCACGCTGATCTGGCTCTACCTCGAACTGCTCCGATTGCTCTCGCGCCTGCAGGGGCGACGGGACTGAGTGGGTGACGAGGGGCGACCAACCGGTCGCCCTTCAGTCGTAGAGTTGATACGGGCGCGCGCGCTGCGTGAACTGCGCGACCTCCGCCGACCATGCGTCGGCGATCTCGGCCGGTGAGCGACCGGCGCGCAGCATGGTGAGCAGTCGTGGCGTGGCCGTGAGCCGATCGAGGACGGGGAGGTTCCACTCGAGCCGGTCGGCGTGCAGGCGATGCACCGCCCAGAGCATCGCGACGCCGATCAGGTACGGCCGAGCCACTGTCCGATCGGTTACACGAAGGCGAATCCCGCGCACCTCTTCGCCGGCCAGCTCGGGCGGGCGACCGTGGAACGCGCGCCTGGTGGGCACAAAGGTCACCGTATCGAATGCGACGCCGTCGAGCCGTTGCGCGCGCAACAGTGCCACGGCCGCCCTATGGTCGAGCCATGGCGCGCCGATGAGTTCGAACGGCGCATCGCTGCCGCGCCCCTCGGAGACGTTCACCGACTCGAACAGGCAGGTGCCGGCGTAGGCGAGCAGCGAGGAGAGTGTGAGCAGGTTGGGCGACGGCTTGCGCCATTCGAGCCCCGTCTCATCGTAGAACATCGTGCGACGCCACCCGGTCATCGGCACCACGTCGAGCCGCGGCACGCGACCGCCGGCGAGCACGCGCTCTCCCACGTAGAAGCGCGCGAGTTCGCCCATCGTCATGCCGTGCAGTGCGGGGATGGCCGTGTAGGAACCGAAGCGGAAGAACGCCGCTGAGTCGGCGACGAAGCCGTCAGCCATCCGCCCCGAGAGCGGATTGGGGCGATCGAGCACGACGACCGATTGCCCGTACTCGGCTGCCGCATCGAGCACGAAGGCCAGGATGTTGACGTGCTCGTAGAAGCGCGCCCCGACGTCCTGGATGTCGACGACGATGACCTGTGCGTCGCCCAACTGCTCGCGCGTGGGGCGATGGGCTTCGCCATAGAGGTTGTGCTTGGGCAGCCCGGTCCGGCTGTCGACAGTCGAGCCGGCGTCGCGTCGCGCGGCGTAGTCGTTGGAGCGGATGTCGTACTCCATGCCAAAGAGCACGCGGAGCGTGAGGTCGCGCCGGGCGAAGAGCGTGTCGGCCAGGTGCACGCCGTTGGCCAGGCGTCCGCTGTGGTTGGAGACGAGCGCGAGCCGCTTGCCGCGCACCAGGTGTGTGTATTCGGAGAAGAGCCGGTCGGCGCCCACGGTCACGGGCTGTGCGCGTAGCGCGCCCGGGAGGAGTACCGCAAGCGCGATGGAGAGGGAGCGAAGTCGCATGGTGCGCCAACAATGCGTTGTCCCGTGTCCGCGGGCCAGCGCACCGCTGGCCACGGTGCCGTCCACGCACGAAGTTCTGCCCATGTCGATCTCACGATGGATTGCGACCACCCTGCTGGCCGTCGGCTGTGTCCCCGCGCTGTTCGCACAGCGTGTCGATTGGCCAACCCCCAGCGGCGACGCGGGCGCCATGCGCTGGTCACCGCTCGCCGACATCACGCGCGAGAACGTCCGCAGCCTTGGTGTGGCGTGGACGTGGCGACCGCACGATCGCGCGGTGCCCGCAGGCCCCGATCAGAAGGCGGCGCGTCCCGGGCAGTTCCAGGCGTCACCCATCATGATCGGCGACACGGTCTTCGTGTCGACACCGTATGCCGGCGTGGCCGCGCTCGATGCGCGCACTGGGCGCGAGCTGTGGAGCTACGACTCGCGCGCGTGGCGTGCCGGGCAGCCGTCGAACGGCACGGGCTTCGTCCATCGTGGTGTGGCCACGTGGAGCGATGGTCGCGAACGCCGGATCTTCGTCAACGCACGGTGGCGGCTGATTGCGCTCGATGCGGCCACTGGACGTCCCATCCGTACCTTCGGCGACACCGGCGAGGTCAATCTGCTCGCCGGCCTGCGTCGCCCGGTGAATCCGCTGCACTACACCAACACGTCGCCTGCGGTGGTCTGGCGCGATGTGGTGATCGTTGGCAACGGGGTGGGCGACCGGCTGCGCTACCCCAAGGACCCGCCGGGAGATGTCCAGGCATTCGACGTGCGTACGGGGAAGCGTGTGTGGAGCTTTCACACCATTCCCGATGCCGGCGAGTACGGCGTCGACACGTGGGAGCAGGGGAGTTGGCGCATCATGGGGCATACGAACGTCTGGGCGCCGATGAGTGTCGACACCGCGCGGGGATGGGTCTTTCTCCCGGTGAGTACGCCGACCAACGATTGGTACGGCGGCGATCGCAAGGGGGACAATCTCTTCGCCGAGTCGGTGGTGGCGGTGGATATCCGCACCGGAAAGCGCGTGTGGCACTTCCAGACTGTGCATCACGGACTGTGGGATTACGATCTGCCGGCGCCGCCGGTGCTGGCGACAATGCAGTGGAACGGACAACCGCGCGATGTCGTCGTGGTGCCGGCCAAAACCGGTTGGCTCTACGTGCTCGATCGCATCACGGGGCGGCCCGTGTGGCCCATCGAAGAGCGCGCGGTGCCCGCGAGTGATGTGCCCGGCGAGCGCGCGGCGCGCACGCAACCGTTTCCCACGCGTCCAGCGGCGTTTGCACGACAGGCGGTGACACCCGACGCGCTGCTCGACTTCACGCCGGAGCTGGCCACGCGTGCGCGCGCGCTGTTCTCGCGCTACCGGAGCGGGCCGATCTTCACGCCTCCCTCGCTGCAAGGGACGATCGTCATGCCCGGCGTCATCGGTGGCGCGGGGTGGGGGAGTACGGCGTTTGATCCGGAGACACGCACGGTCTACGTGAAGGCCACAGAGGCGCCGGCGCTCTTCCGCATTCGCAAGGGCGAGCCAAACGACACGATCGGCTTCGCCTACACGGTGGACCTCACGGCGAGTGCGATCGGTGTCACCGCCGATCCCGACAGCGGCCGCAGCGATCACACGCCACCCGAAGCGTTGCCGCTCATCAAGCCGCCGTACGGTACGCTCACGGCAATCGATCTCGACTCCGGGGAGCGCAAGTGGCAGGTGCCCTTGGGCGATACGCCGTCGATCCGGTCACACCCGCTGCTGCGCGACGTCTCGCTGCCCCAGCTCGGCACGGCGGGCGCGCCGGGTGCGATCGTCACGAAGGGTGGCGTGCTCTTTGCCACCGGTGGTGGGGACGTGCTCTATGCGCTCGACACGCGCGACGGACGTGTGCTCTGGCAGCAGCGGTTGCGCGCCGGCCGTGGCTATGCGAACCCGGTGACCTATCGCGCGAGCGACGG
>JALOPS010000043.1 GCA_025453745.1 Gemmatimonadaceae bacterium | reverse complement strand
CCGTGAGCGCTGGGAAGAAATGATGCGTCTCGCGGTCTGGTTCGACGCCGTTGGAGGCACGAGTGATCCCGACCCAGATCCTTCGAGTCCTTTCTATGATCCGTCAGCACAACGTCTCCGCCCTGTTGATGGGGGGGCAGGCGTGCGTGTTATACGGGGCGGCGGAGTATAGTCGCGACTTGGATCTCGCGGTGCTTTCGGGCGCCCGCGCGTTACCGCGACTTGCGACGGCACTGCAGGCATTGAATGCCAAAGTCATCGCCGTTCCTCCATTCGAAAAACGTTGGCTCGACCGCGGACATGCAGTCCACTTCTCGATCCCCGGAGATAGTGGTCGAACGCTTCGTGTCGACGTCATGAGCCAGATGCGCGGCGTCGATGCCTTTGCCGATCTATGGGATCGAAGACTTGAGGTTGAGCTGCCAGCGATGGAAGGCAGCGAAGCCGTGCCAGTGGCTGTCATGGCGCTGGAAGACCTCGTTTGCGCCAAGAAGACGCAGCGGGACAAGGACTGGCCGATGATCCGGCGCCTTGTCGACGCGTCGTACGTCGCCGGCCGCGAGGACGCACGCAACGAACGACGAGTGCGGTTCTGGCTGTCCGAGCTGCGCTCTCCGGAATTTCTTGCAGAACTTGTGACTGACGAACCGCAGCGTGCCGCCGAGAGCAGGCGACCAGCAGTGATCGCGGCTCGAAACGGCGATGACGTCAGCACGGCGCTCGCTGCGGAGCAGCAGCACGAGATGGCGGCCGATCGGGCGTACTGGGCGCCGTTGCGCCGGGAACTCGAACAGCTTCGCCACGAGGCTCGTCGAGGTCTGCGCGACGACACATCGTCCTCGTAGGTACGCTACGTTGCAGATCCCATGCGCGACACACCTCGTGCGTGTCCTGCCCGACTGATCCCGCATGTCCCCCCTGCGCGCCATCCTCACCGATCCCCACCTCTGGGTTCCGCTCGGCGTGCTCGCCGCCGGACTCGCCGTGCTCATCTGGGTGCACGGGTGAGTGACGCCGCGCGCACACGCGCGCTGCGCATCGCCGGTACGCTCTCCGGTCTCGCCGCCGGCGCGTGGCTCGGTGCCGCCGAGGCCCCCACCAAACTCGTCACCATCGGCCTCGCGCCGGTCGTCGTGTCGCTCGTGATGGTCTGCGGCGTCTTCCTCGGGCGCTGGAGTCTGCCGGCCTTGCTCCACGGCACGGCGGCGGTGCGAGAGGAAGTGCGGCGCCTGCCGCATCTCGTGGTGTGGGCCGTGATCGCCGGCGCGCTCTGGAGCGTGGCGAACACGCTCACCGTGTACGCAATTCGCGACATCGGACTCTCGATCGCGTTCCCGCTGTGGAACGCCAACTCGCTGCTCGGCATCCTCTGGGGCGCACTGTTCTTCCGCGAGCTGCGCGGCGCCGGCGCGCGCGGATGGCTGCTGGTCGCCGGCGGTGCGCTGCTCATGCTCGCCGGCGGGACGGTCCTTGCCGTTGCCGGTGCGGAGACCACCACGCGACAGCATGCCGTCCGCGGTGTGGCGGCCGCGCTCGCCGCGGGAGCGATGTGGGGCACGATGTACATCCCGTATCGCAAGGCGTACCTCACCGGCATGTCACCGCTCGCATTCGTCACTTTCTTCACCATCGGCGAACTGGTGACGATGTCCACGCTGGCGATCTGGCTCACCGGCGGCGTGACGCCGCTGGTGCAGGCACTCGACAACGCGCGCCCCGTGCTCTTTTGGCTGCTCGCCGGCGGTCTCGTCTGGGTGGTCGGCGATCTCTTTCAGCAGTACGCGGCCAAGTATCTCGGCATCAGTCGCGGCATTCCGCTCTCCAACACGAATCAGCTCTGGGGACTCGCGTGGGGGACGCTCGTCTTCGGCGAGATGGCAACACACGGCGCGTCTCGTCTGACGGTACTGCTCGGATCGCTGGTGATGGCGCTCGGCGCGGCGTGCGTGGCCTGGGCCGCGCCAGGGTCGGCCGAGCAGGACGAGTGGCGTGCCGCCGCTCGACGCGAAAGCCAACGCTACGCGCTCGATGATGCCTGGGTACAGCAGCGACTGCGTGGCGAAGCGGAGATGCGCGCGTCGACCCGTCGCCGGTCGCTCGTCGATTGGACCGTCGCCGCGGGTGCGGTGGCGGTGCTCGCATGGGCTGCCGCCAACGCACGCGCACCGGAGCTGGCCGTCTCGCGTGGTGCGGCACTCGTCCTCATCGCGAGCTCTCTGGGACTCCTGGTCGTCGCCGGTGGCGTGCTGTGGCGCACCACCCGATTGCAGTGAGCGCTACGCGCGCCGCCATGTTCCATCGGGGATCGCCGTGAACCGGCTCGCATCGCGCGCGTAGACGTACACCCAGGTGGCATGCAGCACGCCCTCGTACAGCGCGTCGGCGATCACGCGATGGAAGAGCGAGAGGTGTTCGGCGGGGCCGTGCAACACGCCTTCGTAGTGATCGAGCTCGGAGAGCAGCCGTCGCCGCCGGTGCTTGTCGTGCGGCAGATGCACCAGCTCACCATGTACGAGCGACTCGGCTGCGTCGTCGAGCACCAGCGCGGGATGCCAGCCGGCGTCGTACAGTTGTCCGCGGAGCGTCGCCGGGCCCACGACGGTGGTGTCGCGCTCCATGCGTGTGCGCATGGGACTGTCCATGCCGCGCCGGAGCGTGCCGTACACGAAGAGATGCTCCGGCAGTGGGCGCATCACGCGGCGCGCTCGGCAGCCAGGCCGGCAGCGGCTTCACGCGCGCAGGCGGCCAACACGGCCGCACCCACGGCAACGCAGCCGTCATCGGCCAGAAAGCGCGGCGAATGCGCTGCCATGACCGGGCCGTTGCCTTCGCGCGCACCGATGCGCAGAAACGCGCCCGGCACGCGCTCGAGATAGTGTGCAAAGTCCTCGCCGGCCATGTTCACGATGCCGAGCGGGACGAGTGCCTGCTCACCCAACACGCGCGCAACGGCGGCGCGCGCCCACGCCACTTCGCGCGCGGTGTTGATCACCGGCGGCGAGCCCGCGGTCAGTGTGACGCGCGCTTCACAGCCGTAGCCACGCACCACGTCCACGGCGACCTCGCCGAGCGCAGTGGTCAGGACCCGACGCGCGTCGGGCGTGGTCGTGCGAATCGTGCCGCGCAGCAGCGCGCGCTCGGGGATCACGTTGGGTGCCTCGCCCGCCTGCACCGCACCCACCGTCACGACACCCGGCCACGAGGGATTCAATCGCCGCGACACGAGCGTCTGCAACGCGAGCACCAGCGCGGCTTGCGCGACCACGGGATCGGCGGACTCGTGTGGCCGCGCGGCGTGCGCGCCGTGGCCCACCACCTCGATGACGAATTCGTCGGTCGATGCGGCGAGCGGGCCGACATCGGCAACGACCTGCCCGATCGTGAAGCGACGGTCCACGTGTCCGCCATAGATCACAGCGACGCCGTCGAGTGCGCCGTCGGCGATCATGGCGACCGCACCCTGCCCAATCTCCTCGGCCGGCTGCAGGAGGATGATCACGTCGCATGCGGCGGGCGCGCGCCGCAACAGCGCCGCCGCGCCCACGGCCCACGTGGCGTGCACATCGTGCCCGCACGCATGCATCACGCCGGGCGTGGTCGACGCCCACGGCACACCGGTCGCTTCGGTGATCGGCAGCGCATCGATGTCGCCACGCACTGCGACCGCGGGGAGCGTGGCGCGATCGGGGTGCGTCCCCGGAATGCGAGCCACGAGGCCGGTCCCCGCCACGCGTCGCGCCGGCAGCGCGGCAATCGTGGCCAAGGCCTTCTCCAGCTTCTGTTGCGTGGCGACTTCGGAAAAGGCGAGTTCCGGCTCGGCGTGAATCGCGCGTCGCAGCGCGAGGAGCGACGTCTCGAGCGACGCATCGACCGGCATCGGTGCGGCGAGCAGTCCATCGGATGCGAGCGGCATCATCCCGCGCGCACCGTCGTTTCGCGCACCGTCAGGGCATCGATGCGATCGCGTCGCGGTGCAACGCCAAGGCCGGGCTGCGTGCGCGGCACGTCGACCAGTCCGTTGGGGTGCATCGTCCACTCGGGCGTCACGATGTCTTCCACCCAATAGCGCGCGCTGGGGCTCAGGTCGCCCGGCAGCGTGAAGCCCGGGAGCGAGGCGAGGGCCACGTTGTACGCGCGGCCGATGCCGCTCTCGAGCATGCCGCCGCACCAGACCGGCGTGCCGCGCGCCATGCACAGGTCGTGAATGGCCTTGGACGCCGCGAACCCGCCCACGCGTCCCGGCTTGATGTTGATCACGCGGCCGCTCCCCAACTGGTGCATGTCGGCCGCACGCGACTCGTCGAGAATGGACTCGTCGAGACAGAGCGCGGTCTTGCACTGCACCTGCAGCGCCGCGTGCTGCACGAGATCGTCCTGCGCGAGCGGCTGCTCGATGTAGAGGAGGTGCAGTGCGTCGAGAGCAGTGAACACCGCGTGATCGCTCAGCGAATACGCGGCGTTGGCGTCGACCGACATCCGCACGTCGGGGCCGACGGCCTCGCGTACGGCGGCGACGTACGGCACGTCGTACCCGGGCGCGATCTTGCACTTGAGCCGCGCGTACCCGGCATCACGCGCGGCGAGCATCTTCTCGGCGAGCACGGCGGGCGACGACTGGATTCCCATCGAGATCCCCGCCTCCACCTGCGTCCGTGTGCCGCCGATGTGTATGGCGAGCGGGCGACCCAGCCGCGTCGCCTCGAGTGCCCACATCCCCATCTCCAGCGCGGCCTTGGCCATCGGATGGCCGCGAATGTTGTCGTCGAGCGTGCGTCGCACATCGGCCGCGCTCGCGACCTCGCGGCCGAGCAGGCGCGGCGCCAGCCACTGCGTGAGCGCGAACCAGGCGGTATCGATCGTCTCCGGCGAGTAGTTGGGCCACTCGCCGGCCACACACTCGCTCCACACGCTCACACCATCGACGTCGGTGAGGGTGAGCAGGAGGATGCGGCGTTCGGTGGTGACACCGCTCGAGATGCGAAACGGTTCGCGCAGCGGCAGGCGGATCTCGCGCAGCGAGAGCGAGGCGAGATGCAACGGATGCGTCACGGGGGCGAGAATGCGGGCGAAGTGTGAGCCGGCGTCAGCACATACGCAGACAGCGCGTGGTCGTTGATGGCGCGCGCGAAGAAATTGACGGTGTACCCGGCGGCGTGCGCCGCCACGAACGCCTCGCGCGTGCACTCGCGCCACCGCTGCGCGCGCGCCGGATCGTTGGCGAGCACGGCGTGGATGTCGGCCGGCACCGGAATGCGCACGGCGGGCGCGCGGCGCGAAAGGGGCGCGAGTGTCAGCGTCTCTCCGTCGGTGAGAAGCAGTGCATCGCGTCCGTTGTTCGCGTCGGCCGACTGCCGAGACTCACGCGCGGCGTCGATCGGCCACTCGACGACCAGGCGATCCGTGCCCAGCCCCGCATGCAGCGGACTGTCACTGTCCGAATACATGTTGGTCACGTATTCGACGACGTGCGCGCCCAGCGCACTGAGGTTCAGGTGCGCATTGCGTGCCACCAACGGATCGTAGGTCCACTGCATCGCCTCGACACCGATCGCGCGACACGCCTCGCGCTGAAACGCCTTGAGCCGACGCCCCAGCCTAAGGTCCCGTGCCTCCGGACGCACCGCGAGCATGTCGGACCAATGAATGAGTCGGCCTCCCTGCGGCCCCGTCAGCCCGAAGACGAAGCCGAGCAACCGGCCCTGTGCGTCAAACGCCCCCGCGGTGATGCCACCCACGCGTGGGGCAACCTTGAGAATCGGTGTACTCACCAGCACGGAGGCCGATGAACCCCACGTCTCCTCCTGCAGTGCATACACGGCGGCGTAGTCCGCCGCACTGGCACAGTGGCGCAGTACGATCGACTCGGACTCGTGGACCGATGACGGATTTGGCATGGTGGGGACAGGCACTGGGGCAAACGTGGGAGCGTTACCTTGCTACCGCTACCCGTCCCCCGCATTCCCCGTCGTGACCCCTGCGCGCTGGTTGATCACTGGACTCTCGTTTGCGCTCGCCTTTGGCGTGTCGCTCATGATTGTCTGGCGTACGGTGCCAGCAACCGGGCTTCCGGCGCTGGGCCTAGCCGCGCATGCGGCGCTGCTGACGCTGGCGCTCGTCGAGCTGTGCTGCCGCGCCGGGAAGATCCACTTGAGCGGTCGCGCATTGGGCGTGTCGATCTCGTTCGGGACCGCCATGCGCACGGTGCTCGGCGGTGACTTCGCCGCCGCCGTCACCCCTGCGCGCGCGGGCGCGGAGCCGGCGCGCTTTCTCGTGCTCACGGAAGCGCGGGTCCCCCTCGCGGAACGATTGCTCGTCCTCTTCCTCGAGCTGTTTCTCGAGCTCTGGTCGCTGCTCGCGGTGTGCATCAGCCTCGCACTCGCCTTTCGCGGCACGTCGAGTTCGATGCGCGGACTGCTCGGCCTCGTGGCCGGGTACGCGACCTTCGTGCTCTCGGTGGGAGCAGTCGGGCTCGTGCTCTCGCGCCGCCGCGCCGATGCCCCGCCACCCGCCTGGCTGGCACGCCTCGGCGTCACGGGCGCGCGCTGGGATCGGCTGTCGGCAGGGCTGCACGAATGGGGCGTGGCGGTCCGCGGATTGCGCCGTGCACATCGGCCGACACTTGTCGTGTCGCTCGCCGTCTCGGTCCTGCACATTCTCCTGCGGGTGACCACACTTCCACTGCTCGTCTGGCTCGCCGATCCGGGCTTCGTGTGGACGCGTGAGACACTTGCCCCGCTCGTGCTCTGGCCGCTCGCGCTCTTCTACGGCAGCGTGGTGGTGCCCGCGCCGAGTGGTGGTGGTGCGGTGGAGGGCGCGTTCACCTATGTGCTGCGTGACGCGATCCCGACGGCCATCTTCGCGGCCGCGCTGATCTGGTGGCGCTTCTACACGTACTACCTCTACATGCTGCTCGGCGGACTCGCCGCCGGCCGCACCGTGATGCGCGCGCTGCGACCGGCAGCACGCCTCGCTCCCCCGATGTCCACGGCTGCCGCGTCTCGCTGACGGCCGACGGTTGTCTTTCCGGAATCCCCCGATGTACGAACCCTTCACGCAGCCGTGGGCCGATGCGTTTCGCGTCGTGATCAACGCGAGCGAGAGTTATCGCACGGCGGCCCGCAGTTGGTTGTGGTCCACCGCGCTCGTGTGCACGGCCGATCCTGCGCTTGGCATCGCGGAAGATGTGGCCATCGACCTCGCGCTCGACCGCGGGACCTGTCACGCGGCCCTGGCCAGGCGCGCGGCCGAGTCGTCGGCCGAGTTCGTCTTTCGTGCGCCGCTGGCCACGTGGCATGAAGTGATGTCGGGACGACTCGACCCGATCATGGGCGTGACCAAGGGCGCGATCCAGACCAACGGCCCGCTGACGACGCTGCTCCTGCAGATGAAGGCTGCCGCGGCGCTGGTGCACTGCGCACAGCAGGTGCCCACGCGCTTCCCGGACGCACTCGTCATGCCATGACCGCTTCCGCGAGCGCGGCGCCGCCGCCGCGCGCGCTGCTCGTGGCCGCCTTCGCGACGATCTACGTCGTGTGGGGCTCGACGTATCTCGCCATCCGCTGGCTCGTCGAGGGCGCACCGCCCTTTCTCATGGCGTCGATCCGCTTCGCCATCGCCGGCGGGCTGCTCTTCGCGTGGAGTCGCTGGCGCTCCGGTGAACGACCGACCGGTGCGCACTGGCGCAATGCGGCGGTCGTCGGCGCGCTGCTGCTCTTTGTCGGCAACGGCGCGGTGTCATGGGCGTCACAGCGTGTCCCCTCGAGCCTCGCCTCGCTCGTCATTTCCGCAACGCCGCTCTGGCTCGTGATCCTGCAGCGTGTGGGGCCGCTGCAGCGTCAGCCCACCGTCGCGGAACTCGGCGGCGTCGTGATCGGTCTCGCCGGCGTTGCGCTTCTCGTGTGGCCCACGGGACACCAGACGGGTGTCCCGCTGGTCGATCCCGTCGGCGCGATCGTCCTCCTGATCGGGTGCCTCAGTTGGGCAGCCGGTTCGCTGTATGCGCGCAGTGCCGCGCTACCCCGCACGGCGACGATGGGGCCCGCCATGCAGATGCTCTGCGCCAGCGTGCTCCTCTTCGGACTCGCTGCAGTGCACGGTGACCTGCAGCGCTTCGACGTGCGGGCAACCCCCGCGTCGGCATGGTGGTCGTTGCTCTATCTCATCGTCGCGGGGTCGCTACTCGGCTTCACCGCGTTCTCGTGGCTCATGCGAGTGGCTTCACCCACACTCGTCGGCACCTACGCGTACGTGAATCCGGTCGTTGCCGTGCTGCTGGGGGTGCTCCTGGGCGGCGAAGCGTTGCCGCCGCGCGCCGTGCTGGCGACGGTGGTCATTGTCAGCGGGGTGGCGCTGGTGTCGATGGCGCCCTGGCTGGCGGCGCGGCGGCGCGTGGCGGTGTAGCGCGCGCGGTGGAGGGCGTGGGCACGCTGCCGCGCATCGCATGCGCGACCCCGGTCGCCGCACGTGTCGCACACCGTCTCACCCCATGCTCTCCCACGCCGCCGCCTCCCGGCGCGCCGCCGGCACGATGCGATCGATCGCGGGCGTGAAGAGCGTGAGCTGCTCGGTGGGGGCGAACACCACGGCAAAGTCGGCAGGGCGAAACGCACGCGCGAGTTTGGGGGCGATCGTGCGCGCAAGCAGCGCGACGTAGTGCTCCACATCGTAGTCGCGCGGGTCCGCGTC
This sequence comes from Gemmatimonadaceae bacterium, assembly GCA_025453745.1. Lineage (GTDB taxonomy): Bacteria > Gemmatimonadota > Gemmatimonadetes > Gemmatimonadales > Gemmatimonadaceae > JALOPS01. The sequence goes on along the minus strand of JALOPS010000043.1, from coordinate 17,679 downwards.
CATGCGTGCGTCGCCGTCGATTTCCTCGATCACGCGGCCGACGCCGCCGGTCGCTCGATACACACGCACGCGATCACCCACCGCCCACGCGGTGCGCCCGCTCGCGAGCATCGCCTCGTAGGCGAACTCGCGTCGCGTCTGTCGTGACCGCGCATACGTTGCCGGCGACTTGCGCAGCCGCACGCGTGACGCCATCTCGACCGTTGCGAGGGCGCGCATGCGTACCGCGTCGACCGTCTCGAGGTATGCCGCCCGCACGCCCGCGATGTCGCCGGCGAGCAGTCGCGCGATGGCCAGGCGCAGAAAGCGATCGGCAAAGGGCTCCGTGCGGCTCGAGCGAAACGCCACGCCGCGGAGCACAAGCCGGCCATCGTAACCCAACAGCGCGTAGTTCTTGGGCTCGTGCGAGAGCATGGCGGCGTAGCGCCCGTCGAACTCGAGCTGCACGAGCGGTGGCAGCAGTGCCCCCACCTCGGCGACCACGCGGCGTTCGTCCGCTTCACTCCACGAAGGCGGTACGGCGAAGTACACACCGTCGGTATCCGCCTCGATCAGCGTGACGCCGCGCGCGGCGAGCGCGCGACACATGAGCGCGAGTGTCTCGCGGCCGCGCCGCGTCACCTCGTTGGCCGCATGCACGTCGGCGAAACGCGTGAGCCCGTCGCCCGCGGCGAGATAGCCGTACGCCGAGTTGACGAGCAGCTTCATCGCCGCCGAGAGCGCCTCGTTGGCATTCCGTTCGCTCGAGCCAGGCGCGGCCGCCTTTGCGCGCGCCTTGGCCGCGAGGCGCTGCTCCACCAGGCGATCGACGAGAACGAGCAGGGCGCCGAGCCCGTCGCGCGCGGGGCCGATGCGATAGGCCCGCATCAGCGACGGATAGAGACTCGCCACGTCGGCCTTGACCACGCGCGGCACCACGCCCGAGGTGAACAGGTGCAGCGCCGCACCGCTGTGCACGGTGCCGTCGCCCGCGGCATGCGTCGGCAGCGCGTGCCCCGCACGCACGTACGCACGCACCAGCAGCGGATCGATCACCCCCGTCGCCGGCCCGGCGTCGGCGAGCCGTTCGTAGCGACGTGGCGCCATCTGCGCGAGCGCAAACGCGGCGCCGCCGAGCAGCACCGCCAGTCCGGCGACTTCGGTCACGTCGGCGGCGGCATAGCGGCGCACGCGATCGGGATCGCGGCGATACACCGTGTGGATCTGGTCCCCGCGAACCAGCTCGCGATCGGGACCGGCGAGCCCGAAGTGGCGTGCGACGGCCTTGAGTCCATAGCTCGGCAACTCGCGCGACGCAAAATCGTACCGTCGCACCGCATCGAGCGTGTCGATGAGTTCGCGCCCCGGGGCCACGAAGCGCACGCGTCGCTCGCTGTTGCCGTCGCTCGCGGTGCCCCGCATCGCCGCACGCTCGCGCAAGGCGCCGTCGTCGAGGCGGCCGAGCGGCAACGGGACGCGCAGGAGCTTGGCGCGACGGCGGAGAAAGGGGAGATCGAAGCCATGCAGGTTGTGGTTCTCGATCACGTCGGGATCGCATGCACGCACGCGTGCCACGAGCTGCCCGATCAGTGCACGCTCTGCGGCGTCATCGTCACCCGGCGCTTCGAGGAGATGGACGGTACCCTCGGGGTCGCGCACGGCGACGAGAAAGATCCGGTCGTGCGCGGCATCGAGGCCGGTGGTCTCGAGATCGAACTGCAATCGACGCAGCGACGCGAACGGCAGATCGCGAAAGTAGGTGCGCCCCGTCGCCACGAGATACTGCTCTTCCGGTGGCAGCGTGTGTATGCCGCTCCGGTCGAGTGCGCCGAGCCGCGTGATGCGTTGCCCGGTGCGCGCGCTCGCCCCGCGACAGAGCGCCTGCTCGAGCGCCGCCCATCGCGCCGCCGAGACGAGGTAGCGGAGCGCGCCCGGACCGGCGAGCTCGCGCACCCACACCGCCGCGTCCACGTGAGCATCGTGCGCGACGGCGACACCGCTCGCCTCGAGGTCGGCCAGCGAATCGAGCAGGAGCCATGGGCGGAAGCGCTCCACCTCGCGCACGAGCACGCCATCGATCCGTCGCCAGACCGTGGCGCGTCCGCTGTCGTCCGCCCAGACGGAGACGATGCCCGGCGTCGGGTCCCACCCCCAGAGCCACTCGTCGGTCGCGTGCACGTGGGGAAGATGGGGCCGCGCCGAAACGCCGCGCGCGCGCGCGCCGTAGGGTCGGCACCGGCGCGACGCGCGGCGCGCCGGGGACCACACGCCCCGCGCCCCGTATGCAGAGCCACGACATGCACACTCACGTCCGGATCGTCGCCCTTCTCCAGATCGCCCGCGCCGCGCTCATCGGCTTGGGCGCGATCGGCAGCTTCTTCGGCATGGCGCTCGGCGCGCTGGGCAGCCTTGCCGTCGGCGATCTCTTCACCTCTTTCGGCCTCGGACTCGGTGCGGTGCTCTCCGCGCTGATCATGGGGACCATCGCGGTCGCCTCGCTCGTCGTCGGGCTCGGGCTGCTCGCCCACAAGTCGTGGGCGCGCTACGTTGCCATCCTGCTCTCGATGCTGAGCCTCTTCAACTGGCCGGTGGGGACGATCCTGGGCGGGTACTCGCTCTGGGTGCTCTTCCACGACGAGACGAAGCGCCTCTTCGCCGGGCACGCGTACGCCTGACCATTCACTCGCCGGATCCCATGCCGCTGCTCGCCACGGAAGCCGAGTCCTCGTACTTCCAGCTCTTCGTCAAGGCCAAGCGACTGCACTGGGATCCGGCGACGATCGACCTCACGCGCGATCGCGACGACTGGGCGATGATCCGTCGCGATCACGCGGCGGAGCAGTTCGAGGAGCAGATTCTGCGCCTCTGCTCGCTGTTCTATCAGGGTGAAGAGTCGGTGACGAAGACGTTGGCGCCGCTCCTGTCCGCGGTGCCGCGCGCGGGGCTTGGGCTCGACAAGGAGCTGCATCTCGCCGCGCAGTTGTATGAAGAAGCAAAGCACTTCGACTTCTTCCAGCGGTACTTCACCGACGTCCTCGAGCAGGACGGCGCCGCGTCACAGGCGTGGATGCAGCCGGCGCCACAGGCCGTGCTGGTGGACGATCTCGACGCCGTGACCGATCGCCTTCGTCGCGAAGACGATCCGGAGGCGCTCCGCGCAGGCTTCGTCGAGGCGGTCACGCACTACATGGGTGTCGTCGAAGCGATGCTCGCGCGCACCGGCTACGTGGGAGTCAGCGACGCGTTGAGCGCACGCGGGTGGTTGCCCGGTCTGCAGGAAGGTTTTCGACTCATTCGCCGCGATGAAGGGCGGCATGTGGCGTTCGGCATTCGCTGCATCGCGGAGATGACCGCTGCCCGACCGGACTATCGCCCGCTCGTGCAGGCCACCTTCGAGCGGCAGTTGCCCAATGTGCTGGGCACCATCGCGGCGTTCGACTATCCGACGCCCCTCGTCGACATCATGAAGCTGCAGCAGTTCGCGATCGGTGCGTACACACAGTTCATGGCGGCCGCGGGGCTGACCGACGATGCCGACGCCCTGGCGGCGCTGCGCGCGGAGCTCGACGAGGTGTAGCCTCGCGGCGGCGCCATGGCGCCGCCCGCGTACTACCGTGTGAGCACGGCGAAGGCGTCCGAGGCGGTGGCGATCATGCCACCGGAACCCGCGCGCTGCGCGAGATAGCCCACGCGATACTGCGCACTCCGCAACGTGGCCGGTACGCGCAGCAGCGTGCGACGCGTCGCGCCGGGTGCGAGCGTGATCTGATCGGTGGTGCTGCACGTCGCCGGCAGAATGCCGTTGTCGGTCACCCAGTCACCGGTATCGCGGCGCCAGGCCACGTCCCAACAGGTTCCCGTGGTCACCGTGGACGACGACCGATTGGTCACCATGAAGCTCATCGTGTCGCCCTGCACGAGCGACGGACGCGCGGGCACGATGCCAAGCACCGCGGTGTCGAACGGTTCCGGCGCGGTGAGGGTGTCCGAGCCGCACGCCGCCAGCGCGACGAGGGTCACGACGGTACAGCCAACGAGGAGACGCAAGCGAGCAGGACGAAGGAAGCCAACGGTCACGCCAGAGGGGAACACCGGACCAATGCTCTCCCCTGACGACAAGCTAGGCACGCAGCGTCACAGGCGGTGCACCCGGATTGTCTCAGCGGCGAGACGGACAGGTGACCCAGCGCACGGTGGAACGGGATCCATTCGACTCGGCCTCCGTCGCGCTCAGGCGCAGCGTACCGATCGACGGCAGCGGTGCGATGACAATGCGCTCACGGTCGCGCCGCCAGGTCACGGTGAGTTCAGGCGGCGCGCCATCGGGGGGTGTTGGCGCAAACGCGACGCCGGCGCCGCCGCGTTCGGGTGTGTTGGGATCGGCGTAGAGCACCACCGTGTGCGGCCACGCGGCGAGCGGGGGCGCGATCTGTACCGTCACGCACCGCGTGCCCACATCCGCGATCGATGCGTCGGGTCGTCGCTCGTCGCCAGAGACCGGCATGCGTCGCTCGGCCGACACCCGACCCGGTGCAGTGGGCATCGGGACCGGAGGTTGCGCGTTGCGTGCCGCCTTCGCGGAGGGCTGGCTGTTCCCGGCGGTCTCGGCGACCTCGCGTTCTGCACGGTTTGCGTCGGCCGCGCTCGTCACCACGGACTGCTCGAGTCGCGCGACAGCACTGCGGCGTCGACCCGCGCCCGCCGACGGTGACGAGTCTGCCGCAGGCGCGGCCACCGCGACGTTGGCGGCACGAGATGCGTCGGGTGCGGGCGTTGCCTCGAGTGCGACGCGCGAGGGCGCCTCGGGCTTGGCAGGCGGTGCCGGTGCGGCCATCGCCGCACCCGCGGCCGGCGGGCTGCTGCTGCGCGATGCGGCGCCGACGGTTGGCCCTTCACGCGCAGCACCAGCCGCAGTCGACCGCTCGAGCGCAATGCCTCGCGGCGCCGGGGCAGCAAGTGACTGATCGGCCGAGACCGCATCGTTCGGTTGCGTACGGACCGAGGTCATCGTGTTCGGCGCTGCGTCGGCAGTGCGCATCGGCGCCGCGTCGAGCGTCGGCACGCGCGGTGCCCCCGCCTCGGGGACGACGACCGTAGGCGCCACGACCGCGCTCGGCGACGATGCGGTCAGCAACGGTTCCTGACGCGTGATGCGCATGACCATCGCCGATCCGCCGGCCACAAGGACCACGGCGGCCGCATTGCGCCACGTCCACCAGCTCATGCGCGGACGCGGCGTGCGCCGCGTGGTGGGTGACGCGCCGGCGGCTGCGACCGCAGCGGGCAGTGCGTCGGGCGACGCCGACGCGCGGGCCGCACGCGCGGCGGTCAGGTCGAGCGGCGCGCTCTCGCGTGCGCGTGCGACCGCCAGCTCGGTGACGGGCTCGGGGATGACCTGTCCGGGGACCTCGTCGAGCGCCCGCGTGATGCGGCGCGTGGCGGCGAGCAATCCGCGCGCCTCCGCGAGTGCGGCGGCCCATGCCGCGTCTTCCGCGACATACCGCTCGATCGCTGCGCCCCGCGCGGCGTCGAGCTGTCCGTCGAGCCATTCATGGACCAGCCCCTCGTCGACTGGGGGCACCGCGCGCTGCTCAGCCATGCGAGCGCTCCTTCGCCTCGCGGGCGCGACGTGCCGCATCGTACGCGTCGGCCAGCCGGCGACGTGCCCGCGAGAGCGTCGTTCCCACCGACGCACGTTCGAGGCCCAGTGCGGCGGCGATCTCGTCGTAGTCCAACCCTTCCTCCCGCATCAGCAGTGCCTGGGCATCGCGTTCGCTCAACTGTTCGATCGCCTGCCGCGCGAGCGCGCGCTCCCGGGCGCGCTCCTCGCTGGCCACCAGTTCGGCGTCGATCGCCTCGGTGACGTCATCATGGATTTCGGCGGCCAGCAGTTCGAGGTGCCGACGCTGACGCGCCTGCTTGCGCGCATCGTCACGCACGAGGTTCGTGGCCACCGCAAAGAGCCACGAGCGCTCGCTCGTCAGCGTCTCCTGTCGCGCCGCACGCAGAAACGTCTCCTGCGCGATCTCCTCCGCCCAATCGCGATCGCCCAGACGCCGCGTGAGATAGCGCACGAGCGGCAGATGGTAGAGGCGAAAGAGACGGTCGAGCGGCTCCATATCGACTAAGACGACGGTCCGGCGCCCGCTTGCACAAGCGTCGGCGCCTCCCCGCTGGCACGGACCCGGTCGGCGGACTACCGTCCCGCCATGCCGCTGACTGCGCCGCCGCCGCCCGTGCCACCGGCTGCGGGACCGACCGCCGCGCCCCGCCAGCGCGTGCTCTCGTCCACGCAGCGCGCGACCTACCGGGCGGTCGCCGAGTGCGTGTTGACCGGCGCCCCGGCGGCGACGGAGACGCTCGACGAGGTTGTCGCCCTCTTCGACGACCGTGTCGCGCGCATGCCATCGTGGCAGCAGCGCGAACTCCGACTGGCGATCGATCTCATCGGGTCACGCGCGGCGGCGCTGCTGGCAGTGGGTCGGCCGACACCGTTCACTCGGCTGGACGCGGCGGCGCGCACGCGCCTCTTTGGCGCGTGGGGGCGCTCGCGCGTGCCCCAGCTCCGCACCGCGCATCAGGCGCTGCGGCGACTGACACTCGCCATTCACTACGGGCTGCCGGCGTCGCATGCGGCGATCGGCTACGGCGGGCCGCTCTACCTCCGGGGCGCGCAGCACCCGTGGGAAGGACCGGCTGCTCCGCTCACGGCGGGCGCCCCCGTCGACGACGCCGAACCCATCCAGCGCGGCGGCGCGCTGGTGACGCCATCGACCCCTCGCCCGCGCGGCGTGACGATCGGGAGTGAGATCACCGCCGATCTCGCGCTCGAGGCCGACGCGGTCGTCATCGGCACGGGGGCGGGCGGCGCAGTCGCGGCGGCACGACTGGCCGAGGCGGGGCTCGATGTCGTGATGCTCGAGGAGGGCGGCTGGTATCGCGGCGCCGACTTCACCGAACGCGAAGTCGAGATGACCGAGGCGCTCTACGCCGATGGGGGACTGCGGAGTACGGACGATCTCTCGGTGACGATGCTGCAGGGGCGCGCCGTCGGCGGCTCGACGACGATCAACTGGCTCATCATGCTGCGCACGCCCGATTGGGTGCTCGATGAGTGGAAGGACGAGCACGGACTCGAAGGGATGCGCGCGGCCGATCTTGCCCCCGTGTTCGATCGGATCGAAGCGGAGACGCATGCGCGGCTCGTGCCCGACGACGCACACTCGGCGAACAATCGTCTCATCCTCGACGGAGCCAAGGCACTCGGCTGGGCCGCGCGCGCCGGTGCGATCAATGCGCGCGGCTGCGTACGGTCGGGCTTCTGCGGCTACGGCTGCCGCTACGACGCCAAGCAGGGGATGCTGCAGACGTATGTGCCGCGCGCGGTCGCGGCCGGGGCACGGCTGTATGCCGATGTGCGCGCGGATCGCATCGAGCTGCGCGAACGCGAGACGGGGCAGGGGCGCGCGCCGCGCAAGCGCGTGCACGCATCGGTGCTCGATCGGGCCACGGGGCGCACGCGACGCACTCTCACGATCGATGCGCCGCTCGTCATCGCCGCCGGCGGCGCGGTGGGCACGCCCGCGTTGTTGCAACGCTCCGCGTTGGGCGGCGGTGGGGTGGGGGCATGGATGCGACTGCATCCGACGACGGCGGTGATCGGCTTCCACGATCGCACGATCCTGGCGAACACCGGCATGCCGCTCACCACGCTGTGCACCGAATTCCTGCGCACGCCGGCGAGCGACTACGGGTTCTGGATCGAATGTCCGCCGCTGCATCCCTCATTGGGGAGCGTCGCGGCGCCGGGCTTTGGTGAGGCGCATGCGGCGCTGCTGCGGCGCTTCCCGCAGATGGGGGCGTTCATCACGCTGACGCGCGATGGCGCGGAGCGCCGTGTCTCGAGCGGCGGCGTCCGTGTGGCCCGCAACGGGCGCACGCATCTGCACTATCGGTTGACGCCGAGCGACGCGGCGACGGTGCGGCGCTCGATCGTCGCCGCGGCGGAGCTGCAGCTTGCCAACGGCGCGCAGCACGTGACCACGCTGCATACGCGGCCAGTGACCATCGCGTCGTCGCGCGATCTGCGCGCGATCGAGCAGGCATCGCTCGCCCCCAATGACGTGGGGCTGTTCAGTGCGCACGTCAACGGGACGTGCCGCATCGGCCGCGATCCGGCGACCAGCGGCGCCACACCGGACGGGGAGCGCCACGGTGTGCGCGGGCTGTTCATCTGCGACGGGTCGCTCCTGCCGACCGGTGTGGGCGTGAACCCGCAGGAGACGATCATGGCGATGGCCTCGGTGATCGCGGATCGGATCGTGGAGCGGTGGCGCGCGGGGCGGTAGGCGCGTGCGGGAGGGAGTGTTGAGGGAGGTGCACTGCCGTGTGTTGAGCGAGTGCCGGCGGAGCCGGCACGAGTCGAAACACCGCCCGACGGCCGCGTCACCCTGAGCGAGCGGCAGAGCCGCGATTCGGAGGGGCGGCCGTTCGGGGCAGTGGGCGCGGGCGAGTGGGGTGGCGGTGGAGATCGGGTCGCGAACGGCGCTCCGCGCCGTCGCGGGGTGCTTCGACTCCGGGCCTGCGGCCCGTCGCTCAGCACACGGCGCCTGCGGCCCGTCGCGCAGCACACGGCGCCTGCGGCCCGTCGCGCAGCACACGGCCTGCGGCCCGTCGCGCAGCACACGGCCTACGGCCCGTCGCGCAGCACACGGCGGTTGCCCGTCGCGCAGCACACGGCGCCGCGGCCCGTCGCGCAGCATCTTTCCGCCATGGCCGAGTCCACAGCGTCGAACGAAGAACGATCAGGCAGCCCATCCAAGCGCGGCCGGCGCGCGCTCGAGAGCTACGCCGCCCTCCAGCGCGCCGCCGCCCTCGCGGCACAAGGCGTGGAACGCGCACTCACCGCGCATGACCTCACCGGCTCGCAGATCGGCGTGCTCGAGGTGCTCGAACAGCGCGGGCCGGTGCATCAGCAGGAGCTCGCAGAAACCCTCGCGCGCAGCAAAGCGCAGATGACGGCGATTCTCGATGGACTCGAGAAGCGTGGCTTTGTGCGCCGCGAGCGACGTACCGATGATCGTCGCTTCATCCGCGTCGAACTGCTCGATGCCGGTATCCGCTGCCTCGCCCTTGCACGTCCCGTGAAGATCGCCGCAGTGCAGGAGGCGCTGCGTGGGCTCGATGGCAAGGAGCGACGCAAGCTCGGCAAGCTCACGCGTCGACTGTCCCGCGCGCTCAAGCCCGATGCACCAACCGGCGAGGCCACCGACGCGGCCGCGGAAGCCGCGGCGCCCGCGATCTCCTCCGAGACCCGCACCTCCACGCGCCGCGCCGAGACATCGCCCGCCGGAGATGATGCGACCCCCTCCTCGACCGCTCTGCCCACCGCGTCCGCATCCACCACACCAGACGTGCCCGACCCTTCCGACCTCGGCTTCATCCATCGCTTTCGCCCTGCGGCCACGCCCCTCGCGCCCAAGGTGCTTCTCCTGCTGCTGCACGGCACTGGTGGCAACGAAGAAGACCTGCTGCCGCTCGCCGACCTCATCGCGCCGGGGGCCGCCGTCCTTTCGCCACGCGGCAAGTCGCTGGACGAAGGCGCGCCACGCTTCTTCCGTCGCCTGGCCGAAGGGGTCTTCGATCACGCGGATCTCGAAGCGCGCACGCACGAGCTGGCCACCTTCATCCGCACGGCACGCGACCAGTACGGCGTCGCCGATCTCCCCGTCGTCGGCGTGGGCTTCAGCAACGGCGCGAACATCCTCTCGAGCCTCGTCCTGCGGCATCCCGGCCTCGTGCGCGGCGCGCTGTTGTTGCGCGGCATGATCCCCTTCTCCCGGGCGCGAGCTCGTGCAGGCGGTGCTCGTCTGATGGCCGGCCGCGATTTCCTCTACGTTCCCGGTCCCACCAACGTCCCCGATCGCATCCTGCGCGCGATGCATCGCGCACAGGCCGATCACCGGTCCGCGGAGTTCCCCGCGCTCACACGGCGCATCCTCTCGCGCCTGCCGGGCGTCTTCGGGTCGGAGCAGGGCACCGCATTCGTCTTTCCGTCGACGGGGAGCGCGATGTGGGAAGCCGCGCTCGTGAACACGCTCGATCCCGGCGATCGCATCCTGACCATTCGTGGCGGACAGTTTGCGCATCTCTGGATCGCGGCGGCGCGCGGCCTGGGCTTCACCGTCGACGTGATCGAGGCGCCGTGGGGCACGGGCGTGCCCACCGATGCGCTCGAGGGCGCGCTTCGCGCCGATGCGGCGCGCGCGATCAAGGCGGTGTGCGTCGTGCACAACGAGACGTCCACGGGCGTGACCAGCGACATCGCGTCGGTCCGGCGAGTGCTCGACGCGGTGGGGCATCCGGCGATGCTGCACGTCGACGGCGTGAGCGCGATCGCGTCGATTCCGTTTGCCTTCGATGCATGGGGCGTTGACTGCGCCATCACGGGATCGCAGAAGGGATTCATGCTGCCCGCCGGCCTCGGCATCCTGTGTGTCTCGACGCGCGCACTCGCGCGCATCGACGACGCGAAGTCGCCCCGCGCGTACTTCGACCTGCGCGCGATGCGCGCCAGCAACCAGACGGGCTACTTCCCGTACACGCCGCCGCTCTCGCTGCTCTACGGTCTCGACGAGTCGCTCGATCTGCTGCACGAAGAAGGACTTCCTGCCGTCTACGCGCGGCATGCGCGCCTGGCGGCGGGGACGCGCGCGGCGGTGCACGCGTGGGGGCTCGCGCTGTGCGCGCGGCAGGCGACCGAATACTCGCCCACGGTGTCCACCGTGATGACGCCGCCGACCATCGATGGGGCCAAGGTCGTCGCACACGCGTTCGCGCGCTATCGCCTCTCGTTGGGGGCAGGGCTCGGCGAGCTCGCGGGGAAGTGCTTCCGCATCGGACATCTGGGCGATCTGAACGAACTGATGCTCGTCGGCGCGCTGGCCGGCGTGGAGATGGTGCTCGCCGATCTCGGACACTCCGTGACGCTCGGCAGCGGTGTGGGTGCGGCGCTCACGACGTGGCGGTCGTGAGTCGTCCCCGCGTCGCGTTGACGCAGCGTTACACGCCGGCGACCGAGGCCCGTGCGCGCGAGCTCTTCGAGGTGACCGACAATCCGGGCGACACCCCGTACGACGCCGACGGACTGCGCATGCTGCTCGCCACGCACGACGGCGTGCTCTGCACCGTGACCGATCGGCTCACGCGCGAGGTGCTGGCAGTGACGCCACGGCGGGCGCGCGTGCTGGCGAACTGCGGCGTGGGCGTCAATCACATCGATCGCGAAGCCGCGCGCGAGTTCGGTCTCATCGTCACGAACACGCCCGATGTGCTCACCGACGACACGGCGGATCTGGCGATCGCGCTGATGCTCATGACGATGCGGCGACTCGGCGAGGCCGAACGCCTGCTGCGATCCGGCACGTGGACCGGACTGCGGCCGACCTTTCACCTCGGGCAGCGGTTGACCGGGAAGCGGCTCGGCATCATCGGGTACGGCCGCATCGGGCGTGCGGTCGCGCAGCGTGCACACCACGGTTTCGGGATGTCCGTGCAGTACTGGTCGCCGCGCGCCGGTGCGGATGACGGCGGGCTCGCCGAGCGCGCGACGTCGGTGGAGGCGCTGCTGGGATCGAGCGATGTCGTCTCGTTGCACTGTCCGGCAACCCCTGACACGCGACATCTCCTGCATGCCGACCGGATCGCGCGCATGGTGCCCTGGGGGGTGCTCATCAACACGGCGCGCGGCGACGTGGTCGATGAAGGCGCCCTGGCCGAGGCGCTGCACGCGGGCGTGATTGCCGGCGCGGGGCTCGACGTCTACGAGCGGGAGCCGGCGCTCCATCCGCGACTCGTGACGGCCCCGAACACCGTGTTGCTGCCGCACCTGGGAAGCGCGACCACGGAGACGCGTGACGCGATGGGGCTCAAGGCCGTCGAGAACCTGCGGGCGGCCCTCTCCGGCGAGGCGCCCCCCGATCGCGTGGCCTGACGTCGCGTCAAGGGGTGTCGTTCGGGCCCCGTTTGGGCGAGTGTTGGGTGAGAACCCTTTCCGCCCGTTTTGCCGTTACTCGTAGCGATGTCCGCCGACAGCTCCGCCCTCACCGCGACCGCGCCGCGCGCCTGGCCCCAGTGGCCGGAGACGCATGGCGCGCTCGAGCTCTGGCCGGACGTGCCCTCGCGCTTTCTCGACAACGGGCACGACGTCGTGGTGTGTCTGCCGCCCGGCTACCACGATGATCACGGGCGTCGGTACCCGGTGCTCTATCTGCACGACGGGCAGAACGTGTTCCACGACTTCCCGCGCTCGCCCTTCGGCGTGCAGTGGGGCATCGACACCACGATGCGGCAGCTCGTGCACGACGGGATGATCCACCCGGTCATTCTGGTGGGCATCGGCAATGCGGGGCGCGATCGGATCGACGAGTACACGCCGACGCGCGATGCGCGACACGACGCGGGCGGCAAGGCCGATCGGTATGCACGCATGCTGATCGAGGAGATCAAGCCGTTCATCGACGCGCGCTATCGCACGCTTTCCGATCCGTCCAACACCGGGGTGGGGGGGAGTTCGCTCGGCGGGTTGCTGTCGCTCTACCTCGGCATCACGCATCCGAACGTGTTCGGCAAGGTGGCGGTGCTTTCGCCGTCGGTGTGGTGGGACGATCGATGGATCGTGCGGCGTCTGCTCGATCGGCCGGTGCATCCGCCGCACATGCGGATCTGGCTCGATGTCGGCACGCAGGAACCGCGCATGGTCAAGAGTGTGCAGCTGCTCAATCGGACGCTGCTGAGGGCAGGGTGGCGGCCGGGATTCGATCTGGTGTATCACGAAGCCGAAGGGCACGGGCACAACGAAGCGGCGTGGGGCGAGCGCGCGAGCATGTTCCTGGTCTATCTGTATTCCGCGGTGCAGACGCACGGGTTCTCGTGATGGCGGTGCGACGCGCGGCGGGGACGCGGACGATCGCGGCGGAACCGGCGGCGCACTTCACCCCGAAAGCGTACACGTTTCTGCGCGGGCTCGCGCGCAACAACCGGAAGGAGTGGTTCGAGGCGCATCGCGACGAGTACGCGCGCGAGCTCCGTGCGCCGCTCGTGGCGCTGGTCGAGGAAATGGATGTGCGGCTGGCGACGATCGCGCCGGAGATCGTGGGGACGCCCAAGCGGTCGATCTTCCGCATCCATCGCGATGTGCGCTTCAGCAAGGACAAGAAGCCGTACAAGACGCACGCGGCGTGCTGGTTCTATCATCGCGATGCGGGGCATCAGGTCGGCGACGGCGCGGTACACGGCGGCGCGGGGTTCTACTTCCACTTCTCGCCGGATGAGGCGTTCTGTGGTGGCGGCGTGTGGATGCCACCGCGTCCGGCGCTGGCGAAGGTGCGGGAGGCGCTCGACGAGGATCACGAGACCTTCGCGGCGCTCGTGAAGGCGCCGACGTTCAAGCGGCGCTTCGGCGCGCTTGACACGGAGGCGGTGCTCACGCGCATGCCGCGCGGATTCGCGGAGACGCATCCGGCGGCGGCGTGGCTCAAGTATCAGAGCTTCACGGCAGGGCAGGCGTTGACGCCGGCGCAGGTGACGAGTGCGAAGCTGCCGGAGACGCTGGCGAAGGCGTACGCGGCGTTGGTGCCGTGGGTGCGGTGGCTCAATCGCGCGATGGGGTTTCGCGAGGCGAGCGGGCGGTAGGTGCCCCCCGTCGTGTGTTTAGCCAGTGCTGCGCCCCGCCGCGTGTTGAGCGAGTGACGGCGGAGCCGTCACGAGTCGAAACACCGCCCGACGCTCGCGTAGCGAGCGTTCGGGGCAGGCGGCGCACCGCAAGAGCAGCAGCGGTGCAAGCAACGTCGCGAACGGCGCGTCCCTCGCCTCGCGGCTGTGCCGCTCGCTCGGGATGACGCGCCGCCGCGGGGTGCTTCGACTGCGGGCGGCTGCGCCGCCCTTCGCTCAGCACACGACGGGTCTTCCCTTCGCTCAGCACACGACGGGTCTTCCCTTCGCTCAGCACACGACGGACCCGCCCTCCGCTCAACACACGGCGACGAGCACCGTCAATTCCCCGCGTTCCGCGCCTTCGCCTCCGCAAGAATCGCATCGAGCCGCGTGCGATCGTATGCGCGCCCGCCCGCAATCACCGCACGAATCTTCGTCGTGTTCCCGATCTCGACCAACGGATCCGCGTCGAGCAACACGAGATCCGCCACCTTGCCGCGTGCGATCGTGCCGAGCGAGTCGGTGGCCGCGAGAAACCTCGCCGGATTCACCGTCGCCGCCTGCAGCGCCTGCAACGGCGTCATGCCCGCCTCCACGAGATACCGCAGCTCGTCGTGCAGTGAAAACCCCGGCATGCAGAACGGGTTGAGCACGTCGGTGCCTGCCAGTATCGGTACGCCGGCCTGCACCATCTCGCGCAGGATGCGCTGATTGAGCGCCCACGTCTTCCGCGAGTTCTCCCAATCCGCCGGTGTCAGCGCCTTGAGCCGGAAGTCCGTCTTGGGGTCCCACCCCTGCACCAGGAACTTCGGGATGTACGCCAGCCGCGGATCGGTGGCGGTCATCTGATCGAGATGCGAGATGCTGTAGTTCACCGTCATTGTGGGCACCTGCCACGTGCGATTCGCGACGAATTCGCGATAGATCGCCGCACACTTCTCCGCGTCGAACGTGTCGATGACGCGTGAGCCGAGCGCGCGACCGAGTGCCTGCGCCGCGGGGTAGTCGGTATCCGCCTTGACGCTGTCGCGCATGCGGCGAATCGCCACTTCGTCGCGCGAGCACGAGAGCGGAATGCCCGTCAGATGCTCGGCGCTGTGCTGCCCGAGTGCACTGGCCTCCATGGCATTGACACCGCCAGGGATGTGCCCGGCGAACGGGATGCCAACAGCCTTCGCACGCGTGGCGATCGCGCGATACACATCGGGCGGCAGCACGGAGTACACCTTGATGAAGTCCGCGCCGGCTGCCTTGAGCGAATCCACCGCACGCATGCCCTGCTCGGGTGTCCTCGCCGTCACCGACCCGGGCCAGATGGGCTTGGGCCCATCGAGAATGTGCCCCGAGCCGACGATGCGCGGGCCGATGAGCGCGCCGGTATCGATCTGCGCTCGATACGCCTTCATCGCGAAGAGCTGCCCGAACATCTCGCGCACGCCGGTGACGCCGTTGGCGATGTAGAGCGGGAGCAGCAGGTTGCCGAGGCCGGCATACGCACTGTGCACGTGCATGTCCCACAACCCGGGGATCAGGAAGCCGCCGCGTCCGTCGATGCGGAGCGCATCCGTGGGCATCGCCACGCGTGCGGCCGGGCCGACGTCCACGATGCGACGCTGCCGGATGACCACGCGCGCGCCGGTGAGGCGATTCCCGGACTCCACGTCGATCACCGTGGCGCCGTCGATCACGAGCGCGGTGTCGCGCGGCGGCGTCGCGGGCGCGACGGCGGCGGCGGGTGCAGGCGGTTGGTCGAAGGGCATGCTCAACGCTGCCGCCGAACGATGCTTGGCGCCAGCATGTGCACGCGCGACACGCGCCGCGCGCTACCGGACTCGCGCGAGCTCGGCCTCCGCCGCGATGACACCGAACGCGGGCCATTGTCCACCGGAGACCATGCGCAGCCAGAGTGTGCGCGCGTCGGTGGCTCGATTGGTGAAGAGATAGTGCTGGCTCACGCCATAGGCTGCGGCGGCGTCGCTCGGTGTGACCGTGGCGAGACGCGACGGTGGCAGCACGGAATCCACCGGGACGCGCCCGGCATAGAGCTTGAGCAGATCGTAGTACGCGTCGTTTTCGATGATCTCGAGCGTGGGCGATACACTGGCGGCGAGCGCCGCGGCATCCGCGTCGCGCCCCAATCGCTTGAGCGAGAGATATCGCCAGTACTCCATCGCGATCTTCATGTCCGGATTCGGCGAGATCGACGCGCCGGTCTCGTACGCGGCAAGCGCCTGCTGCCACTCGCCTCGCAGGAAGTGCGCGAGCCCGAGATGGTACCAGATGTTCGTCTGCAGGGTGCTCGTGGGAATGCCGCGCGGATTCGGCGCGCCGTCGGGCTCGACCTGATCGGGCGTGCCACGCACCAGCGCGACGGCACGCGTGAAGTCGGCGATGGCGAGGTCGAAGCGGCGGATCGTCAGATAGCGATGACCGCGGTGCCGGAGAAAGCGCGCGTCACGCGGGAAGCGTTGTGCCCCTTCGCCGAAGGCGACGATGGCATCGCGATAGCGACCGAGATACGCCAGCCGTCGTCCGACCCAGATGTGCGCATCCGGATCGCCGGGGTTTGCGGCAAGGCGATCGACCGCAGCCCGCAAGTCGCCTTCCAAGCGGGCGCGTGCGGCGTCGCTGACGGGGAGCGCACGCAGGGTGTCCCCCCGGAGCGAAATGGCCTCGACGCCCGAGGGCAGCGCCGGCAGCGCAGCCCTGCTCGGTCCGGCCGCCCGACAGGCAGTGAGCACACCCAGTGCGGCAACGAGGCCCCAGGCGGGACGGACCGTCACGCAGACGGCGCGAGCGAAGCGGACGCATGGACGATTCATCGCGCGGAAGTAGCCTCAGCGGCGACTGCTCGCAAGATTCCCCGGTCGCCGGACCCGCGCGGGAGCGGGGACCGGGCCTCCGGATTCGCCATGTCGAAGACCACCAAGCTCACGCTGGACATCGTGATCGGGGCCGTGCTCCCGGTCCTGATCCTCAAGTACGGCACGGCTCCCTTGGGGACGCTGCCCGCCTACCTGCTGGCGGCACTCGTGCCGGTGGCGTGGGTGCTGCTCGATCTGTTCGTCATCACGCGCCGTTTCAATTTCATCTCGAGCTACGGGGGCGCCGGCGCCATCCTGCGCGGTGCGCTGGCCTTCTGGTTCGTCGATGGTGCGCTCTTTGCCTTCAAGGACAGCGCGAGCTATCTGCTCGCCGTCTTCGTCTTCGGGCTCTCCGCGCTCGCGGCTCGGCCGGTGACGTGGCACATCGCGTTTCAGGGGCTCGCGCCGGATACGCCCGAGCGCACGTCGATGATGGAGCGATTGCTCGCCGTGCCCAAGGTCACGCGCGCGCTCAAGCAGGGCGCACTCATCATCGGCGCGAGCAATCTGTTGTGCGGCGTGGCGAACTACGTGCTCAACCTGCGCATGGTGACCGCGCCGTTCGACACCCCGGCGTTCAACGATCAGGTGGCGAACGTCAACGCGATCACGCGCATTGCGCTCGTGCTCCCCGACATGGTCGCGCTGTTCTGGGCGTTCAGCCTGATGTACAAGGCGGTGTACGCGGAGCTGCCGCCGAGCGAGTCGGGCGACAAGGACGGCGGGGATTTCTGGGAGCTCGTCGCGCGCCGCGAAGATGCACTGGCGATGGGAAAGTCGGCCGAGCGCGCGGCGGCTGATGAGGCGGCGATCGCGGCGGCGGCAAAGCGTGTGGCGCGCACGGATTTTGGCCTGGCGGGGTAAATCGTCCGCGCCTCGCGTGTTGAGCGAAGCGCTCGCGTCGCGAGCGCGCAGTCGAAACACCTCCCGACGGACGCGCAGCGTCCGTTCGGGGAAGTGGTCGCGGTGCAAGCACGGCCGCGAACGGCGCATCCCTCGCCTCGCGGCTGCGCCGCGCGCTCGAGATGACGCGCCGTCGCGCGATCTTTCGACTCCGGCGCTGCGCGCCTTCGCTCAGGAAACGGCGACCTCGCGTGTTGAGCGGAGCGCTCGCGGAGCGAGC
>JALOPS010000284.1 GCA_025453745.1 Gemmatimonadaceae bacterium | reverse complement strand
GCGTGGGAAGCGCGCACGATCTGGGGTGCGATCGTCAATGGCAGCCGCACCTGGGCGATGATGGTGCGTGATCTCCCGACGCCGACGGCGGTGGTCCCTGCCGACTTCGTGCGCGACGCAACGCGTACGCTGATCCATCGCCATCTCGCATGGGTTACCGCGCTCCGCTGGCAACTGCGCGCACCGCGCGCGTGGGAGAACCATCAGGAGGCAGGCAACGTGGCCTTTCGCGCCGGGCGCTTCACGGTGGACGAGCACACGCGTCCGCTCGCGGAGGCGCTCTCGCCGCTGCTCTCCGCGGAAGATGCGCGCGACGCGACGACAGCGGCCAATGCCGCCACGATGATTCTGGCGCAGCAGTCCGCTCACGTGCGCACCCTGCGGGACGCCGGCGTGATCGGCGAGTACACCGCCGTCGCGCTGCTGCAGCGCATCGCCGACAGCGTCGATCAGCAGGGGCGCTGCGAGCGCATCAAGAACTTTCCGTACCCACGGCAATTCTCCACCGCGAACGTCATGTTCGTCCGGTTGTTCGTGGTGCTGGTTCCCTTCGGGCTGGTGCGCGAGTTCGATGTACCGGGCACACTGCGCGTCTGGCTCACGGTGCCGATCTCGGTGCTCGTGAGCTGGGTCTTTCTGACGATGGAGCGCGTGGGCGAGGCAACGGCAAACCCGTTTCAGGGCGATGCGAACGACGTGCCGATCACCGCGTTGAGCCGCACCATCGAGATCGACCTGCGCGCGATGCTGGGCGAGTCTCCCCTGCCACCCCCACTCACCCCCGTCAACGGGATTCTGATGTGAGCACGGTCTCCCCTGCCGACGACGCGCTCGCCGCGGTGCGGCGCCACTATCCCGACGCCCTTCCCACCGGTGTCGCAGTCGACCGACTGCTGTCGCTGCTGCATGCCCGATACGCGCTCGCGCCGGGCGACGTGCTTCTGGCCGACAGTGTCTGCGCCGATGACGTGAACAGCATGGAGTATCCCGCGTCCGCCGCCGCGATGCGCGGACCATTCAAACTCGGCGGACTCGACGGGTTTCCCTTCGTCGGGGTGACCGGCATGGGCGCCTATGCGGCACACGTGCCCGCACACGGCGCATTTTTCATCTATCACGCACCACACATCGGCGTCTCCCGCTCGGGCGTGCTGGGCGAGATCCAACGCGTCGGGCAAACGGCACCCTCCGGCTGCTGCGGCGCGGCGCGAGCGGCGCTGGCGAAGCTGCGCGCGGGCGCCATCGTCCCCGGCGACATCACCGAGCTGGACTACCAGCAGAACGTGCTCGAACAGGTCCTGCTGGCGGAGCAGGCGCGAATCCTGGCGGCGGACGATCCGCTCAAGGAAGCCACAGAGGTGATGCAGTCGGCGATCAGCACGCGAGTGGACGCATTGATTGCGCGCACACGGTTCAACGGCCGCTACCTCATCGTCATGGGTGCGGTGCTGATCAACGGCGACCACGACATGGGCTCGTACACAACGCTGCGTCGCCTGGTGGCCACCGATCTTGCCACCGGGTTGCAGACCGATCTGGCGGACGCGTATCGCGCGCTCTAGGGCGGTGCGATGCGCCTCGCGCCCGCGCGCGTGACCGGCGCCCCGGAGACGCCGCGCGCAACCGACCACTCGCCGACCGTTCGCCACGGCCGCGCCACGGGGAATGGAGCGTATCGGGCTCGAACCGATGACCCCCTGCTTGCAAAGCAGGTGCTCTCCCAACTGAGCTAACGCCCCGGAATGCTGCGGACGACAATCTATATCCGGTGCCCCCCGGAAAGGCCAACGCCCGTCGCCGATGGAGGCGACGGGCGGTTGCGTCCCGCAAGAACTTGCCAGTGCCCTACTCGTGCGCGGGCAGCGGCTCCATGGTCCGCGGGTCAACCGGGACCTGCACCTCGTCCTTGTACTTCGACGTCATCATGAAGACGCGCATCTTGGGGAACGCGTCGAGGAACGCGAAGTAGCAGGTGCCCCAGAGGCCGAGGAAGCCGACGGCCACCGCGATCTCCCAGAGACCGAACGGAATCGACGTGACCGTGTCACCGTAGATCGAGGGATACGTCTCGATGTAGCGGTGCAGCCAGACGCCCGTGATGCTCGTGAGGGCGAGCACGGTGTAAGCGGGGCGGAACTGCTTCACGGCCTTCGAGAGCAGCCCCACAAACGGGATCAGGAAGCCCATGAACGGCAGCAGGACGGTGATGCTCTTCCAGGGCTCGGAGAAGCGCAGATTGTAGAAGTGCGTCTCTTCCGGCAGGTTGCCGTACCAGATCACCAGGTACTGGCTGAAGCTGATGTAGCCGATGAACGCCGTGAGGGCGAAGCTCAGCTTGCCGATGTCGTGGAAGTGTACCGGCGTGATCAGGTGATCGTCGCCCAGCTTGCTCTGCCAGTACCACGCCGCCAGACCGAGCCACATGATCTGGTTGTTGAAGCCCGTCATGAAGACGATCCAGGCGTACATCGTCTGTTGGAAGTGGAGCGAGAGCGTCATGGAGTAGTCCCACGCCATGAAGCACCAGCCGACCACGAAGGCGATGCACACCGCGACCGCCAGCTTGCCCTGCAGCGAGTGCGTGTTGTGCAACTCGCGCCGCTCGTCGCCGAGCCACCCGGCCCGCATGCGGGCGCGGAGACCGGCCGCCCACGAGGCGCCCGACTCCGGCAGGATGTTCACGTCGAGGCGCACCGACGTCCACACGTACCAGAGCGACAGGAGCGTGATCGCGCCAAAGAGCACAACGCCGCGCAGGAGGAAGAACGTCGGGTCGAGATACGCCGCCTTCTCTGCGACCGTGATGGCCTCGCGCCCCGCCCACGTGAAGATGTGGGGCTTCCCGACAAACAGGATGAGCAGGAGGATCAGGAAATAGACGGGAATGACCGCGACATGCGCCTCATGGATGCGCACCACCGGCCGCGACCAGCGGGCGGTCGTCAGTCGCTGCACGGCGACGAACGCGATGGCCGCCGTGGCGACCGACGCGAAGTACAGCCAATTGAAGTGCAGTGCATGCCAGGCGCGGGCGTTGCCCGTGGCCGCGCCAAAGACGAAGGTGCCGAAACCAATGACGACCATGGCGAGCAACGCCGTGCGGAGCGTCTTCGACGGCTCCATCTTCGCCAGGAGTTGCGGGAACTCCTGGCGCGTCGGGTAGTGGTAGTGATGACCGGCGCTCACGGGCGCGTCTCCTGGTTCAGAGCGACATCCTTCGCCGCCTTCTTGGTCGTGGCGTGCGGCTTGGCTTCCTCAGCGTGCCCGCCGGCCGGCGCTTCCGTCGGCTTGGGGCCAGGCATGAGCCCACGCGTCAGATCCGGCAACGACACCTTCGCAGGCAGCGTTGGCGCCGTCGCCGAGGCGCGCGGCACGGTGGCGCCGTTCTCGCCGGGCTTGCCGAGGGCGCCCAACTGCGGCGCGATGGTCGTCTTGCCCTGGAGCGCGCGCACGTAGTTGACCACGTGCCAGCGATCGCGTTCCTCGATGCGATTGTAGCTGCCCATCAGTCCGCGACCGTTGCGCAGCATGCCGTAGATGTAGCCATCGGCGCGCGCCTTCGACCCGTCACCGATGATGCTTGGCGCAAAACCATACGCCGGATTGAGGGCCTTGAGCGATCCGTTGCCGTCGCCCTTGTCGCCATGGCAGACCGCGCAGTTGATCTGATACTGCATGCGGCCCGCGGCCAGCGACGCTTCGGTGACGGGCTCGGGGTTGGGGATCACCGAGAAGGAGTCGATGACGGGAATGTTCGGTGTGTACGAGATCCCGTACGCCGCCACCGCCGCCGGGCCCGCCGACACCGGCAGCGATCCCTGCGGCTGCCCGCGCGGCGGCGTCGAATCGCCGTCGAGCTGCGACACCGACTCCCACGGTTCGATCTTGGGCTGATTCTTGAAGTCGGTGAACCACGTGCAGCCGGCCAACAGCGGCAGCAGCGCGGCACCGACGAGCGTGACGTTACGCTTCACGACGCACCTCCTGGGCACCCGCCTGCTTGAGCACCTGCTCGGCCTGCGCGGCGCCGCGCTCGTCGCAGGCGACGAAGACACCGAAGTGGCCCGCGGAGAAGCGCGGCTCGTAGCCGGTCGTGACCGTCATGCGGGGGACACGAGAATTGATGAACATGCCGGCCACCGTCGAAAGACAGCCGACGAGCACCATCACCTCGAAGCCGATGATGGTGTAGGGGATGTACGACGCGATCGCCTTGCCGCCGGTGACGAGCGGCCAGTAGAGCGACGCCCACCCGGAGATCCAGTAGCCGAACGAGACGCCGAGCAGACCGCCGACGAGCGTGAAGCGCCGCACCACCGACAGCGGTGCATCGATCGCCTCGTCGATCTCGTGCCGGATCGTCGGCGAGTACACGGTCAACTCGCCGATCCGCGCCTTCCTGAGCGCCTTGATCGCATCGAGCGTGGTGTCGAGCTCCCGGAACGCACCCACGACGCCTTGCATCAGTCGTGCTCCCCGGGCGTCTCGAGCCCGTACGGTTCATGGTGACCCGACGGCTCCACGCCATGCCCCGCGTGCGCGTGCTTGAGGCGCGGCGTGACGATTTCCTTGAGCTCCATGATGGCCATCGACGGCATCTGCTTCACGAAGAGGAGGAACCACATGAAGAACCAGCCGAACGAACCGACCAGGAAGCACATATCGATCCAGCTCGGCATGTAGGTGCTCCACTGCCAGGGCTCGAACTCGTGGCTGAGCGAGGGCACCACGATGACGAAGCGCTCGTACCACATGCCGATGTTGATGAACACCGAGAGGATCCAGAGCCACGCCGGGTTGCGGCGGAGCTTCTGCGACCAGAGCGACATGGGCAGCACCATGTTGCAGAGCAGCATGATCCACGCCGCCCACCACCACTGCCCGAAGACGCGGTTCCAGAAGAACTCCTGTTCGGCCCGCACGCCCGAATACCAGGCGATGAAGAACTCGATCAGGTAGGCGCAGCCGACGACCATCGACGTGAAGAGCACGACCTTGGCCGTGGCGTCGAGGTGGTTGAGCGTGATGTAGTGCTGCAGCTTGAACCACTTCCGCATCGGGATCGCGATCGTCCACACCATCGCGAAGCCGGAGAAGATGGCACCGGCCACGAAGTAGGGCGGGAAGATCGACGCGTGCCAGCCCGGCGTCAGCGCCATCGCGAAGTCGAACGAAACGACCGAGTGCACCGAGAGCACCAGCGGCGTCGAGAAGGCGGCCAGGAACAGGTAGGCCTTCGCGAAGTGCCGCCACTCGCGGTCGGAGTTGCGCCAGCCGAGCGAGAGGATCGCGTAGATCCGCTTGCGCAGCGGGTTCTTCTCGTTGTCGCGGAGCACCGCGAAGTCGGGGATGCACCCGATG